>JAYEPI010000030.1:0-16100 GCA_034723835.1 Candidatus Omnitrophota bacterium
TATTGGGTAAATTCATTTTTAAACCCCGGTATCTTCTCCCACTAAATCATATTCATAAGTATCTATTATTTTGGTCCGTAAAAAACTTCCTGCTTTAAGTTTTCTTTGTTTTGTCCTGACAAAAACCTGACCATCTACCTCCGGGGCATCGCCCATAGACCGGCCAATAGCCAGATCAGGGTCAGTGTCATCTATCTCATCAACTAAAACGTCTATCTCCCTGCCCAAAAAACCCCGGTTAATCTCCCGGGAAATATCCTGCTGTAAGCTCATTGCCTGATTAAAACGCCGCCTTTTTACATGCCGGGGAACCTGAGGGGAAAAACTAAAGGCCGGTGTCCCTTCTTCTTTAGAATAGGTAAAAATACCCAATCTTTCAAATCTCACCTGTTTCATAAAACCTAACAGCCCTTTAAACTGTTTTTCAGTTTCTCCGGGAAAGCCAACTATAAAAGTAGTGCGCAGCATCAAACCGGGTATAGTTTTTTTAAGTTTATCTATCAATTTTATAATTCCAGCCTTATTAATGCGCCTTTTCATCCTGCTTAAAATTTTATCATCAATATGCTGTAAGGGTAAATCTATATACTTGCAGACAGATGGATAATCAGCAATTGTCTTTATCAACCTGTCTGTAAAATGAGCGGGGTGCGCATAAAGCAATCTAATCCAGGGAACAAACCTTTTTTTGGCCAGTCTCTCGAGCAGGTCGGCTAATTTAAACTCTTGATAGATATCTTTTCCATAAAAAGTAGTATCCTGACTTATTAGGTTAAGCTCTTTAGTTCCCATTTTGGATAAGGCCCCGGCTTCCTTCAGGATAGACTCAATAGGCCTTGAACGGTACTTGCCGCGAAGCTTAGAGATTATACAAAAACTGCAATGATTATTGCAGCCCTCGGATATTTTAAGATAGGAAAAATGTTTCGGGGTAATAAACAGCCGCGGCGTGGAATGATTATAAATAAAATCCGGTTTATTTATCTCAAAGACCCTTTGAGAATTTAAAGTCTTTTTGACTATATCCGTAATCTTGATATAATCGCCGGTTCCTACAAAGGCATCGACTTCTCTCAATTCACCGGACAAGCTATCAGGATATCTTTGCGCAAGACAGCCGGCGACTATCAAAACTTTGATACTGCCTTCTTTTTTTAAGCGGGCCAATTGGAGGATAATATCAATTGACTCTTTTTTCGCTTCGTCTATAAAAGCGCAGGTGTTTACTATAGCTACGTCTGAAAGCTTAATATCTTCGCTTATCCTATAACCTCTTTTTGCTAAGAGGCCAAGCATTATTTCGGAATCAACAAGGTTTCGGGGACACCCTAAGCTTATCATCCCTATTCTAATCATAACAAAAATAAATAAAAAACACTAAATCCTAAATAAATTCAAATGACCAAGATAAATCACAAATTTCAACAATTGTATGACAATTGTATGGCTACTGTATGGCTATTATATGACTATTGTATCCAATTTGTGTATTGTATATTGTGGTTTAGGATTTAGTGCTTCGGATTTTTACCCTGAATTCAACGTAGTTCAGGATAGGATTTATCTAGTTTCAGGACTTATCTCTACTGCTTGTTTAGTCAGGATAACCTCTTTTAAAATCTGGCCATTTTCTCCCAACATGCCCAGTAACTTATCATTTAAAGTTAATTCCAGGGCTCCGGCATTGCCAATCTGCAATCTAAACCTGCTGCCAGCCTTCCATGTTTCCCTGCTGCCTTTCGGCAATATCCCCTGAAAAAGCAGCTTATTGTCAGAGATGACCTCTAACCAAAGATCATCTTCAGCAACAGCCTGCAAGGTCAAGGGCTCCGAGGTATTAAAGATTACCGCTTTTTTCGAAATATTCTTTTTTTGAGCGAGCGCAGCCGGAGGAACCGGCGTCTTGGAACTTTCCCTCATCCGGGTAGTTGTTATCTTTACCGGGGCTATTAGGTCAGCGGCGGGCCTGTGGAAAAACAAAAGTTTTATGATAAAAAATACGGCCAGAAAAATTATTACTAACCCGGCACCTGCTATACCCCAACCCGCAAATTTAGTTAGAGAGCTTTTTGAAATTTTTTCGCATGGCAGGACCAGGTCCTGCTTAGAATTCTTCGGATGGGTTTCTAAATATCTGTCTATCAAGGGAGCGCTTTTCAGGCCTAAATATTCGGCATAGCGCTTCAAGAACCCCTTAACATACATCGGGCTTGGCAAATTTTCAAAATTGCCGGCCTCTAGATTCTCTAACACACTATGATGAATCCTGGTCTGACTCGCTACATCCTGTAAAGATATATTTTTTTTCTGGCGGGCTTTTTTTAAATATTTACCTATCGACTCCATAATATATTTTACATTCCTTTAAACATGAATGGACACAAATAAGTTAGGTCATAGCTCATAGCTGATAGGTAAATAACAATATTTAACGTCACCTATCACCTATCAGCATTCGTGGTCATTCCTATCTCTTTATTCGTGGTAATTCGTGTCCTAAGAGGCTGTTTTCTCTTTATAGTCCTCAACTAATATTTCCCTCGGCCTTGAGCCTCTATAAGGGCCCACTATTCCCTTTTCTTCCATCGTATCTACCATCCTTGCTGCCCGGGTATAACCCAGCCGCATCCGGCGCTGAAGCATAGATACCGAGGCCTGGCCCGTAGCCAATACCATTTTTACCGCTTCGTCGAATAGGTCATCTTCTTCAAAATATGCCTGACTGCTTTTTTTCTGTTGCTGAGCGAGAACCTCTTCATTATATTGAGACCCTGACTGTGATTTGATAAACTTAACCACCCTTTCTATCTCTTTGTCTAAAATCAAGGTTCCCTGGCCCCGAATAGGCTTAAAACTACCCGGCTTTAAAAACAAAAGATCTCCTTTACCTAAAAGTTTATCAGCGCCGTTGGCATCTAAGACTGTTCGAGAATCCACCTTAGAAGCTACTTTAAAAGATATCCGGGCGGGAAAATTAGCCTTAATTACACCGGTAATTACATCAACTGAAGGCCGCTGGGTAGCCAGAACAATATGAATACCCACTGCCCGGGAAAGCTGAGCCAGCCTGGTAATAGCATTCTCTATCTTATCCGAGGCAACCACCATAAGATCGGCCAGCTCATCAATAATAATAACCAGGTAAGGTAAATGTTTCAAGGGTCCGGTTTCTGTTGATTTTAATTCTCCGGCAGCCAGTTTTTTATTATAGGATCCTATATTTCTAACCCCTAATCCGGCAAAAATCTTATAGCGAGACTCCATTTCATCAACCATCCAGTTTAAGGCCCCGATTACCTTATCCGGGTCTGTAACCACCGGGCAAAGCAAATGCGGAATATCATTAAAAGCAGCCAATTCCACCCGCTTGGGGTCAATCATCAAAAATTTCAATTCCTCAGGCGTCAATCTAAACAACAAACCAATAATCAAATTATTAATGCAAAGTGTCTTACCGCTGCCAGTTGCCCCGGCGATTAAGAGGTGAGGCATATCAGTCAGCCCGGTAACAATCGGATTGCCGGCAACATCCTTTCCTAAAGATAAGCGTAATGTAGAAGAAGAATTCTGCCACTCGGAAGACTGAAGAACCTCCTTTAAATAAACCAATGTCATAGAACTGTTAGGAACCTCAATCCCCACTGCTGATTTTCCGGGTATGGGAGCGACTATGTGAATAGACGCGGCCTTCAAGGTCAAGGCAAGGTCATCGCTTAAGGCTACAATCCGGTTAACCTTAACTCCCGGAGCTGGCAGGACCTCATAGCGGGTAATTACCGGCCCGCGATTGATCTCGGTAACCTTTACCTCTATTCCAAAATCCCTTAAGGTCTCTTCCAAAACCCGGGCATTGGCATTCAGGTCATCGATAAGCCTCCTGGCCTTTACCGGCGGCGGAGACTCCAGCAGGTCCAAAGAAGGCAGATTGTATTTGTCCTTACCATTAAGTACAACATTCCTAACCGGAACCGGCTCAGGCTTGGGGATAACAGGTTTGGTAACCGGTTTTATTTCGGGATTGATTTCTACGCGAGTCCTGGGCTGAGATAGTTTAACTCGCTCCGGCTTGAGTTGCGCGGGCTTAATCTGTGGAGACCTAATTTGTGCGGCATATTTAACCTGAGAACGGGACAATTTCTGTTCATTAAACCTCAGCTTCGCCGGTCTAACTTTTCTTAATCTGATAACTCTGCTTATTGCCCCTTTAACCAAACGAAGTAAATAGGAAAAAAACAGCAATTCTGTAGTCAAGAGAACAGATAAAATAAACAGGGTAACTAAAATTACATAAGAACCTATTATTCCAAAATAAGTAGTGCTTAGCCCGGAAAATCGAAAGCCGATAACACCGCCATTAGCCATCTTTTGAATGTTTGTTCCCTGCAAACCCCATATCGAGGAAACAGATACAAGAAGGATAACAGCGCCTACCAGCTTAAGATAGAAATGCTCCATCTTTTTCCCTTTTAATCTGAATATTCCCCAAATAACAGCAAGAAAAGGAATTAAATAAGCGCCTTTCCCTGCCAGAAAAAAAAGGATTTGGGCTAAATAAGCTCCGACTATCCCGGTAAAATTATTGGTTTGAGAATTTACAGAAGAAACAACCAGGTCTGTATCGGCAGGATGATAGGAAATAAGGCTTAAGCCGATCAAAATAGAAACAGCTATTAACAACAACCCTATTATTTCATTTATTCTATCTTCAGTCATTGTCGTCCGGTGCTTCCCCAGCCGTTTTCATTTCGGTTAGTAGCATCAAGGCTTGAACTTTCCTCTATTTTTACCCGGGCCACGGGTAAAATCAGCATCTGGGCAACACGTTGTCCGGTTTCAACATGATAATTTTCAGCAGCAGTATTTAAAACTACCACCTTTATTTCCCCTCTATAATTTGAATCTATCACACCAGCCATAATATGTATGCCCTGCTTCAATGCCAGGCCGCTGCGATCTTTAATAATCCCCACAAACCCGGAAGGAATGGCTAAATGCATCCCGGTTCCGATAAGCCTTCTTTCCCCGGGTTTAATATCAACATCCTCCAATGCCCGTAAGTCCAAACCCGCATCCCCTTCCCGGGAATAAGAAGGTAATAATAGGCCTTTTTCCCTGGCTTCAGGGTTTAGTTTAACTTTCAAAACTACATCTGCACCTAATGCTATGTCCATTTAAATCGCTAAGTTGTTAAATTGCTAAATTGCTTTTTTCGTATTGCGTGATGCGTATTGCGTATTGCGTTTACGCACGACGCACGACGCAATACGCATGACGAATTTAACAGTTTATTATTTTTTTTCTTGTTCTTCCAGGGCCTGCTTGCGGGAAAGATTAATCCTGCCCCGCTCGTCTATGCCGATTACTTTAACCGATACTTTCTCTCCTTCCTTTAACACGTCTTCAACCTTTCGAACATATTCCTTATCCAGCTCCGAGACATGGATCAGACCGGACTGACCGGGCAAGATTTCACAGAATGCGCCAAAGTTGGTTATCTTTTCCACCTTTGCTGAGTATATCTTCCCCACTTCCACCTCTTCAACCAACCCTTTAATTATATCTATCGCCTTTTTGCTGGCTTCTTCATTTGTAGAAACAATATTTATTTTTCCTCCGTCTTCAATCTCAATCTTAGCACCGGTGTCATCCTGAATTTTTCTAATAATCTTTCCGCCGGGGCCGATTACATCTCCCACCTTGCTTGGGTTTACTTTAAGGGTGATAATCCTGGGCGCGTAGGACGATAGAGAACCTCGTGGTTTAGCCAGGACTTTATTCATCTTCTCAAGGATAAACATCCGCGCATCCTTGGCATCTTCCATAGCCCGGGCAAGAAGCCCGCTTGAAACTCCATTTATTTTAATGTCCAACTGTAAAACGGTAATTCCTTTGGCGGTTCCCGCAACCTTAAAATCCATATCTCCAAAATGATCCTCCAGCCCTATGATATCGGTCAATAATACTTCTTTGCCGTCTTGCTTAATCAAACCCATAGCTATCCCGGCCACCTGGGCCTTTATCGGTATGCCGGCATCCATCATTGCCAAAGAAGCGCCGCATACACTGGCCATGCTTGAAGAACCATTTGATTCTAAGATATCAGAAACCAATCTGACGGTATAAGGAAAATCATCTTCCGAAGGCATAACCGGCTTCATCGCTTTCTCTGACAATGCGCCGTGCCCTATCTCTCTTCTTCCCGTACCACGCATCGGACGAACCTCCCCAACGCTAAAGGGAGGAAAGTTATAATGCAGCATAAACCGTTTATAGAACACGCTTCCCAGGCCATCGATCATCTGTTCATCCATTCTGCTTCCCAGTGTAGCAGTAGCCAGGCTCTGGGTCTGGCCCCGGGTAAATATGGCAGAGCCATGCGTCCGGGGTAATACCCCGACTTCACAGTCAATGGACCTGATGGTCTTATAATCCCGGCTCCCCACTCTGACGCCCTGCCCTACAATCATCTGTCTTACCTTTTTGCATTCAATTTCTTCTAACACGTTCTTGATGTCGTCCTTTGACCACTCAGAATCTTCGGTAACCAACTTTTCCGTCAATTCATCACAGAGAAGTTTAAGCGCTTCTTCTCTTTGTTCCTTTAAATCCAGCTTAATCACTTCATCCAGCTTTTGCCGGCTTAATTCCTCTACCTGCTGACAAAGCTTCTCGTCCATTTTTTTAAGCTCAATTTCTCTTTTAGGCTTTCCGCTGGACTCAGCCAATTTTTCCTGTAATTCGATTATCTTGATAAGACTCTGATATCCAAACTCTATAGCTCCTAAAACCGTCTTTTCATCACATTCCTCGGCGCCGCCCTCTAACATGGTTACGCCCTGCCTGGTTCCGGCTACTATTAAATTTAAACTGCTTTTTTCCAGTTCCGAAAAAGTGGGATTAACAATAAACTCATCTTCCACCCTGCCTATCCTCACTGTTCCGATCAACTCGGGAAAAGGCACGTCGGACACAGCCAGCGCTGCCGAAGCCCCGACCAGGGCCAGGCAATCAGAGTCATTTTGCTCATCGGCGGATAAAACCGTTGCTATAATTTGAATTTCATTGGCAAATCCTTTAGAAAAAAGCGCCCTTATCGGCCGGTCGATCAACCGCGAAGAAAGTATTTCTTTTTCCGAAGGCCTGCCTTCTCTTTTAAAAAAGCCGCCGGGAATTTTGCCGGCAGCATAAGTTTTTTCTCTGTAATCAACGCTCAGCGGAAGAAAACTCACACTTTCCTTTGCCTTTTTAGACACAACCACGGTTACCAGGACAACTGTCCCGCCGCATTGAACTGTAACAGCACCATCGGCCGAGTTAGCCATTTTACCTGTTTCGATAATTAAATCTTGATTGCCGATTTTTAATGCAACTTTTTCAGACACGTTTTTCTCCTTAAATGAGCCTCGCCACATTCTTGCAGAATGCAAGAATGTGGTAGGGCGAATTAATCCCGATAGCTGCAAGAAAATTTAGAATAAATTTTCGCAGCGCTTAGCTATCGGGATAAACGGTTTAAAAATCTTCGATTTTTGTAAATGGTATAGGCGAATTCAATCCTCCACCACTTTTTATTTTAAAAAGTGGTGGAGAGATAAGTTCGCACATGAACTTATGTCGTCCTGAAAAAAACGGGACTCCATAAGTCCAGTGCTCACTTACCTGCGTAAGCCCAGTTTTTTTATGGTATTAGCATATTCAGCCGGGTTTTCCCTTTTTAAATAATTTAAAAGCTTTCTTCTTTGGCTTACCAGCTTTAAAAGGCCGTATCTTGAATGATGGTCTTTTTTGTGAAGCTTAAAATGCGGCGTAAGGCCATTTATCCTCTTAGTTAACAAGGCAATTTGAACAACGCCAGAACCTGTATCCTTTTCATTAACACGATAGTCCTTAATTGTGCCTTCTTTTTCTCCTTTAGTTAAAGCCATATCTGTCCCTCCATGGTTTTATTTTATCATACCCAAGCGCTCCTGTAAAGGAGAATTGAATAATAACCCGCGGACTCTTGCTTCATCCAGCCTAATTTGCCTAAGCAGTTCTTCCGGCCCTGAAAATCTGCGTTCATTGCGAATTTTTTTTACAAAGATAATTTCCATTTCGCGGCCATAAATAGACGCCTTAAAATCAAAGATGTGAACCTCAATGACGGGTTCTATATTTTCTTTATCAATAAATTTAAATGTAGGCCTGAGGCCAATATTAAGTACTGCTTTATGCAGTTTTCGGCCTAGTTTCACTTTAACTGCGTAAACACCGCTGGGGGGAATGGCTTCATGGTAAGGTTTTAAATTTGCGGTTGGATATCCCATTAATTTGCCGCGCCTGCTTCCTTTTACTATTTGTCCCAGGATAGAAAATGGACGTCCCAAAAATCCGGCCGCCTCATCTAATTTACCCTGTTGCAAAATAGACCGTATTAAACTACTGCTGACAATACGTCCTTTCAGTTTAACTAACTTTACTTTGTGTAAATAAAAAAAATATTTGTTTGCCAAAGCCCGCATCAATTCAATATCACCGCTTCCGCCCCTTCCAAAGTGATAATTATCTCCCAAGAATATTTCACTAATCCCCAGCTTGTCAACCAAGACTTTTTTAACAAATTCCTCCGGGGTGAGAGTAAACAAATCTCTCTTGAATTTAAGCAATAAGCACTTTTTTATCCCTAATTTATTCAGCAATTTTATTTTATGGTCAATAGAGGTCAAAAGAGGCGGACCGCTCTGGGGGCTCATTACCCTTAACGGGTGAAGGTCAAAGGTTAAAATAACGCTGGTCCCTCCTACCAGATCGGCCTTTTTCTTCACTTCGGCTATAATCTTTTGATGACCGATATGGACGCCGTCAAAGGTCCCGACAGTAACTATCGGTTTTTTAAATCTCCTTTTTATCCTATCTAATCCGTCAATTACCTGCATATAACTGTAAACCGTAAACCGTAAACTGTAAACTGTAAACCTTAGTAATTGTTAATTGTTAATTGTTAATTGTTAATTTTACAATGATATTTTTGATGGAGCCAATACTCTCTTTTCTAAATCCTCCCTGCTCATTTTTCTTAATTCATCAAATGTAAGGCTATCCTGAATATGATAATCGCCGCTTCTTATTCGGCGCATCCTCTCAGCGTAGGCCCCACAGCCTAAAACCTGACCGATTTCAGAACAAAGCGTCCTGATATAGGTGCCCTTTGAACAGAGAACACGAAGTCCGATAAACGGCAGGTTAAACTCTATAATTTCAATTTTAAAAATGTGAATCAGGCGGGGTTTACGAGGCACCTCAATTCCTTTCCTCGCCAGTTGATAAAGCCTTTTGCCTTTATATTTTAATGCCGAAACCATCGGCGGAATTTGTTCAACATCGCCCAGAAAACCCTCAATAGCCGCTTGCAGCCTTTTCCTTTCTACATTGGTCTTATTTGATTTTGAAAGTATCCGGCCATCGGCATCTCCTGAATCAGTAGAAACACCCAATTTGAGAGTTACCTCGTATTCCTTGGCATCATTCATTATCCTGCTGGAAAGCTTTGTGGACTTATTCAATAAAATAATCAAGACTCCGGTAGCCAGGGGATCTAATGTGCCGGCATGCCCGGCTTTTTTTATTCGAAACCTCTTTCTGATAAAATCAACTACATCATGGCTGGTCAATCCAGCCGGTTTGTTAACGATTAATATTCCGTCCATTTTTTAACTCTCCCTGAACCTTTGACACTACCTTTTTAATAACCCCACCCAGGCTGCCTTTTATTCTACAACCACTCGCCCTGGAGTGTCCTCCGCCGCCAAATTTCTCAGCGATCAAATTTACATCCACTGCACCTGTCGAACGCAAAGATACCTTAATCTCATTCTTTACCTTAGTTTCACTGAAAAAAATAGCTATTTCCACTCCCTGAAGCGAACGGGCGTAATTTACAAAATCTTCTGTATCTTCAAAATCGGCATTTGCCCTGTTCAGCATATCATTTGTTACACACAACCAGGCAATACGTGCGCCGTCTTTAACAATCTTAATAGTCGAAAGGGCCATTTCTAATAACTTCATACTGGCCAGTGAATTGACCTCATATAACCTTCCGGCAATAAATCCCGGTTCTACCCCGCATTCAAGAAGACGGCTAGCTATCCGATGGGTATTACTGCTTGTATTAGTATATCTAAATGAACCGGTATCTGTTAAAATAGCTGTGTAAATTGACAGGGCACTTTTATTTTCGATTCGGCAATTCATTTTTTTATAAAGGCGGTAGATCATTTCACCAACCGCACCGGCCCCGGTATCCACCCAGTTCACATCGCCAAAATTTTCGTTGCTGACGTGATGGTCAATATTGACTATCTTTTTCTCCGGCGATAAAAGAGATACCACCCTGCCCAGTCTGTTCAAATTAGAAGAATCCAGAATAATTGCAACTTTGAAATTCGGCTTGCGGACTAATTTATCAACAGGAATCCATTTCCCAAGAAAATCATACTTAGAAGGAATTTTTTCATCATCAACTATAACAACTTTTTTTCCTGCCTGCCTTAAAAGCAATGCCAGGGCAAATTGACTTCCGACTGCATCACCATCAGGATTAATATGAGAAGTGACAAGAAAACTGTTGTATTTTTTTATAGTTTTAACAACCTGTGTTATACCCATATCCTTTAAAACCCCTCGTTCTCAGCCCGATTACACAAAAACGTCATTGCGAGCCTCACCGAAGGTGAGGCGTGGCAATCTCTTTTTGAAAGTGCGAAGTTTTTCCCCGTAAGGGGATTGCTTCGTCAGTCGCTTCGCTCCTTCCTCGCAATGACCCCGAAGGTTCGGGGTCATCTGTGTAATCTTATTTTTTAATCTCTGTAATCATATTTTATTTTTTTCTTTTTTTAACTTTGTCAAAACCTCGTCTATCTGCGCGCTATATTCAATGGAGTTATCAAATCTGAATCTAATTTCCGGCACAAAACGCATCCTCAGATTCTGCCCCATGGTCGTTCTTAAAAAACCGGCTGCGTTTTGCAGGCCTATCCGGGTAGATTTTTTATTTTTAGCGCTACCCAATACACTAAAATAGACATTGGCAAATCTTAAGTCGGCTGTTACCTCAACCCGGGTAATGGTAACAAAACCTATCCGGGGGTCTTTTACCTCCTTTTGAATAAGCTCGGATATTTCCTGCCGGATGCTCTCGGATATCTTATTAAGCCGCTGAGTATTCATTAAATTACCTGTTATTAAATAAAACTATGAACTTTATTTATACTTACTGACTGACTTCTTGGACGATTTATAAAAAGCTACGGCTGTATAGCCAACTACACTATTTTTCTCACCGGATGTATCCCCCGAATTAGCATACTTGAGCACTTTTACTTTATCAGCGCCAAATTTCTTGGCCGCCATCATAACAGTCACTACCGCTGAGCCGCCGCAGAGCTGGACATTACCGTTGTTCAATTTGTCCATAAGCTCAGAGGGAGAAAACTTCTCTATGGTTCTCAGTGTCTTTTCATCGATAAAATTGGCTATCGCATATTCATAATAGTGCGACATATCGCTGGAGGCAATAAATAAAACCTTTTTTGTTTTCAATGCCCGGGTTAAAGCATCGGCTAATTTTTTGCAAGTCACTATATCCCGGTTGCCGATAACAATGGGGATTAACGAAAAGTCCTGCAATATAACCTGTAAGAACGGGATTTCAACCTCTATTGAATGTTCCCTTTGGTGAAGCGGACCATAATAACTTATCTGCTCATCTTCGGCTATTATCTCATTGCAAAGTTTTTTATTAACCTTCGCAATACCTAACGGCGTCCGGTAATCGCCTATATTGTAAATAGACGCGCCTTGATGAGCTAAGTGGTGGCTTGGGCCAAGGATTACTATTGTCTCAAAATTATTTTTCTCAAGCAGCTTATATCCCCAGGCAGCTATTGAACCAGAATACTTGTAGCCGGCATGGGGAACCAAAAGAGCAATCAATTCTCCTTCAAGTTCAACAGTGCCGGCAGCCTTTAGAAAGTTTTTTATCATTAATCGTAACCTACGGGCATCGGAAGGATAAAATATACCGCTAACTACCGGATGACGGATTATACCCTGGCCTGCCGATCTTTCCGTGTCTTGCCGGGCAAGGCATACCCGGAAGCCTAATAATAAAACGATTAATATAATTAAAATAAGAGATATAAATTTTTGCATTGACAGCAGTTCTATAATTTACCGGGTCCCTTTATAACTCTCTACTATTTTTTTCGTTCTCAAGAACTTTTTTTCTCAAGCTGACCCTATAAACACCGTCTTCTTCTTTCAGGACGATATGTCCTTCTCTGGCCAACCAGCCTAAACTCATCAGGATAAGCTCCCGAGGCTTTTCCGTATAAGAAACTATCGACGGCAGCGTCGTCTCTTTCTTCTCGTCCAGAAGATGCCAGATATCACCGGCTACTATTCCAATCATGGTTATCATAGCTTTTTCCTCCTTAAATGAGTCCCGAAGTTTCGGGACGAATTTTAATGAGTGCATAAGTTACGGAGTTCGTAGGACGATGTAACTTATTGCACGAATTAAATCCTAAGCGATGAATATCTTCCTTGAGATTCTTCAGCGAAGGATCTATTTAAATTAGATCCTTCGTCGGCCTTTCACTCGATAAACTCGGAATAGAACGGCCTCCTCAGGATTAAATTCATACAACAACTTATGTTCGCTATCGCTCCATAAGTTGTGTATTCATTTAAGTTCGCACTTATGACCCCGAAACTTCGGGGTCAAGTGCTCACTTATTATAACTCTTGCAACTGGGGCACTTGGTTAATTCCTGGCCCTTATCAACTCTATATATATGGGTACAAACCGGACATTGCCGCATAACCATATTGGCAGAGCCGGCCTTATCAACCACTTTTTCTTTCTTAATATATCCCGCAATAATCCAGATAACTAAAATACCGGCCACCAAAATAAACTGGTATATCGAAATAACTGTTATCAAATCCAACTTTATCATACTTATAATGCCTTCTATACACAGATGATCACAGATGAAAAGATACAGATGGGCACAGATAAGAGTAAAATACCCTGTTTTTTAAAAATCCGCGTTTATTCACACCGGGTTTATAAATCGGGTTTTCTATAACGACATCTGTGATCATCTGTCTGTTTTTATCTGTGTTCATCTGTGTTATTTTAAAGAGATCTTCGCGACCCCCCACTGACCAATTTGTCCATAATCAGCCGGCAGAGATTCAAACCGCCATTTATTAATATACCTCATTCCTAACAGATCCAGTTCAGGATATCCGCAAGAAATCTTTGGTTCAGTACGTCTTACTATGCCCTGATGAGAAACCCAAAATTTAATTTGCAAATTAAATTTAAGGCTGTGCTGACTCGCCCAATCAGGCAAAGACGGAAAAGGTGGATTATAAAGAACCATCCTGTCTTTAACCGGGCCTTCCAATTTAACCCGTGGTAAATAATCCGGCGGAGTGAGAGAATATTCACCCAGGGTACTGGATAAATCAACCAGCTTACATTTATTCAAAACACCGGCCTGTTTTCTTGTAATAATTTCTTTCTTTCTGTTTAATTCTACTCCGCCGCCTGAAAACCGGCTTCGTAAATCTAAACTGTCGCCAATCAACCCTCTGCGTCCGCCAAACTTGAACAAGTCAAGCTTCAGCCCTGTTCTAAAAGTACTTTCTTCCAGTATTGAACCTAAAAAAGAAATCGCCGGATATTTTTTAAGACTCGATGTGCTGAACTGGCCAAAATCTACCCTTATCCCGCAAATCCAAAATAGATGCCAGGCAATAGAAATTGCCAGTGCCAGATTAAATATTCTATTCCTGAATAAAACCATTTAACAAGTTCCAAAAGCTCTAAAGGTCTTAAAAGTTAACGTAGCGCAATATTTGATTTTAACTATTGAACTTTTAATTTTTTAACCTTTTAACCCTTTAACTTTTTAACTGTTTTTTTAATGTTTAGTAGCTATACTGACTTGCGATATCCCCGCATCTCTGCATAAATCCCAAACCTCAACTACCTGGCCTAAAGATGCTTTTTCATCTGCCTTAATAAGAAGCGATTTACTTTCACCTGCTATAGTTTTAAGTTTTTCTTCCAGTTTAGGCAGGGAAATAATTTCATTGCTAAAATAAATTTTACCTTCGGCAGTAACTTCTATAATTAAATTTCTTTCCCTAAGTACTTCGGAAGTAATTGCCTTAGGTAATTTAACCCTGATAACCGGTTGAAGCACAAATGTAGACGTGAGCATAAAAAATATCAGCAGTAAAAAAATAACATCTATTAACGGAGTAATATCTAAACGGCCCTTGGCCAGTTCTACATGGCGTTTAAACTTCATAACCCTCACTCCTTTGGGCAAGAATATTTACCAGGTCAGTGGCACTTTTCTCCATATCTAAAACAAAATTGTTTACCTGGCTGATTAAATAATTATAAGCTACAAACGTAGGTATAGCCACACTCAATCCCGCGGCAGTAGTAAGCAGCGCTACCCATATACCCTGCGCCAGATCACCCGGACTGACCGGGCTGAAAGCAGAAGCCTTTTCCTGAATTATCTGAAAACAGTTTATCATCCCGTTAACTGTTCCCAGCAATCCCAGTAACGGCGTAATATGGGCAATAGTAGCTAAGACTCCCAGATTTTTTTCTAATCTGGGAATCTCGTGAATGGCAGCGTCATTAACCGCCTCTTTTATTTCTTCCCGGGATCTGTCGTGCCTCAATATGCCTGCCTTCAAAGTATGGGCTATTGGCCCGGGTGTTCTGTCGCAAAGATCAATAGCTTCTACGATCTTATTCTTTTTAATAGAACTGGAAATCTCCTTAAGAAAATTACGGGTATCAATCCTGGCCCGGTAAAGATGAAATAACCGGTCAATCACTACGGCTAAAGCCAGAATTGAGCAAAAAAGTATCAAATAAATCAGCGGACCGCCTTTTTGAATTATACTAAACATTCTTTAACCTCCTTTTATACACAGATTAGCACAGATGAAAAGATACAGATGGGCACAGATAAGAGTAAAATACCCTGTTTTTAAAAAAACTGTATTATTCGTCCGTTTTACTTCATCTGTGATCATCTGTGTCATTTTATCTGTGATCATCTGTGTCAATTTAGTTATTTTGTCTATGTTAGTCTGTGTTAGTCTGTGTTAGTCTGTGGTATCACCAGTTCCGGAATTTTGAGCCCGGGGCTCTGGAGTTCATCATCCATTATCGCTTTAAGCCCAAGGCTTAAACCGGGCACATTGTCCTTAATCCATTCTAATCTCTTTCGGGCATATTTGGCTTCTTTTAACTGACTGGAGGCTATCTTTTCATAAATAGCTTTTGCTTCATCCCACTGCCTCTGTTGTTCAAATATATCGGCAGCCCGGATCTTTGCTTCCAGGGCCCAGTATCCACTTTCCGGGTAAAGATAGCTCACTTTAAGGTACTCAATTTTTGCCTGGTCAATATTATTCTGTCTTTGATAACACTTGGCAATTTGAAATTGAATCTCTGCCTTTAAACCGCCCTCTGCTTGTTCCAGCGCTTTTCGGTAATAATTAACAGCTTTTTTATATTCTTTTTTCCCAGATAAGATATCACCAACCCTTAACAATGCATCACCCGTCAATTCGCTCTTCGGATAACGAGCTGCCATATTCTTGAACTGTTCAAGAGCAGAACCTAAATCTTTGGCCGAATAAAAAGTCCATCCCGTCCAATAAGAAGCATCATCTCTCAATTGATGAGCAGGAAATTCAGAAATAATCCGATCAAAATACTTCCGGGCAGTCTCAAATTGATTATGCTCATAGTCATATTTGCCTAACCATAATAATACATCTGCCGCCAGCGGGGAATCCGGATAAACAGCCAAATAGCGGTTAAATTCCTTAAGTGACTCCTCTTGTTTATTCATCTGCCAGTAACACCAGGCGATTTTATATTGGGCTTTAGGGGCTATCTGGGAAAAAAGAGATTTATTCTTAACTAACTTTTTAAAAACTTTAAGCGCCTTATTATAATCACCGCTATTATAAAGACAACTGCCTACCTGAAATAATGCTTCCGGAAT
>JAYEPI010000031.1:0-4304 GCA_034723835.1 Candidatus Omnitrophota bacterium
CAGAGATTTAAAATAAGATTACAGTGATTTCTCAAAAAAATAATCTCTGTAATCTTTTTTTAAATCTCTGCCAGTAATTGCCGGGCTTCTTTATTTAATACGGGATGAATTAAGCCCGGGGCAATCTCAACAAGCGGCTTTAAGACAAAAAATCTTTCGTGTAATTTAGGGTGCGGTATCTCTAATTCTTTCCCTTTAATTACAACATCATCATAAAAAAGAAGGTCTAAGTCTATTGGCCGCGGTCCGTTAGAAATGCCTTTCTTCCGGCCTAACCTTTTCTCAATGCCTTTTAATTTAGCCAACAATTCTAAAGGCAAAATAGAAGTATCGGCTTCTAAAACAGCATTTAAAAAGTCTTCCTGATCAGGAGGCCCGCCGACAGGCCTGGTTTCATATAGCGCTGAAACCTTTTTAACTTCTAAGTCTTTTACTTCCTTTAAAAGACTTAAGGTCTTTTCAATATTGGCCTGACGATCCCCTAAGTTTGAACCTATGCCGATATAAACTATAGCCATCCTTATCCTACCTTAAAAACATCGTTAAATTGCTAAACCGCAATATACGTTTTTTACACAGGTAAATCCAAAATCCAAATACTACCAATACTACCAAATAAACCCCAAACCCAAAACTCCAAATTGCAGGATAGGCTTTGAATTTGGGATTTTGGATTTATTTTGGATTTTGTAGTATTTGGATTTGGTAGTATTTTCTTTTAGCAGTATTCTTTAAATCCTTTTATTCTCTCCACCGCCTCTTTTATTCTTTCTTTTGGAACAGTCAGGGCCATCCGGATATAGCCTTCTCCGCTTTTTCCAAAACCCACTCCCGGGGTGGTAACTATTCCTAATTTTTCTAAAAATATTTTGGATAATTCCGATGAACTATAACCATCCAGGACATGCGCCCAGACATAAAAAGTGGCCTGCGGTTTAAGGACACTCCAGCCTGTTGAATTCAAGCCATTAATTAGAATATCCCTTCTTTCTTGATAAATCCTTCTCATTTGTTCAACCGAATCCTGCGGGCCGTTAAGCGATTTTATCCCGGCAAGCTGAACTGCCTGGAAAATACCCGAGTCAATATTAGATTTTACCGTTCTTAAGGCTTTGATAATCTGCTGATTGCCGCTTACAAATCCTATGCGCCAACCGGTCATATTATAGGTCTTGGAAAGCGAATGGAACTCCACTCCCACATCTTTTGCCCCGGGAACTTCTAAAAAACTCACTGGTTTATTGCCGTCAAAATATATTTCACTGTAAGCGGCATCATGGCAGATAATAATCCCATTTTTACCGGCAAAGTCAACCGCCATTGCAAAAAATTCTTTAGTGGCAATAGCAGAGGTAGGATTGTTGGGATAATTTAAAAACATCATTTTTGCTTTATTGATAATATCTTTGCCTATATTTTTCAAATCCGGCAAAAAATTATTCTGTTCTAATAAGGGTAAAAAAACAGGTTCCGCTCCGGTGAATATAGCGCTGGCTGTGTAAGGAGGATAACCCGGATCCGGCACCAGGACTACATCCCCGGGATTAATAAACCCTAACGGTATATGGGAAATACCTTCTTTTGAACCGATCAGCGGCAGGATTTCCCTATCTGGGTCTAAATTTACGTTAAATCTTTTATTATACCAGCCGGCTACTGACTCGCGCAGTTGAAACATGCCCGAATCCAGGGCATAGTGGTGATTAGCAGGGTCGTTAACAGCCTGCTGCAACTCCTTGATAATATGTTTCGGGGTTGCCTGATCAGGGTCGCCTATCCCTAAATCGATTATATCCTTGCCTTTGCTTAAGGCCTTCTGTTTTAACCTATCAAGTTCGACAAAAAGATAAGGAGGCAGTTGTTTTAACCTATCTGAAATTTCAATATTCATTTTTTCAACACGTCCTGCATATTATAAAGACCCGGCTGTTTATCTACAACCCACTTCGCTGCCTTTAACGCGCCCTGGGCAAAGATATCACGCGTCTTGGCTGAATGAAAAAGCTCGATTTTATCAAACGGGCTTTCAAAACTGATCCGATGGTCACCGATAATCTCTCCTTCACGGATAGATTGTATATCTTTTACTTTTCCGCCTTCTGTCTTAATTATTCCGGCTATGCGCTTTGCTGTCCCGGAAGGCGCATCCTTTTTATGCACATGGTGGGCTTCAACTATATTTATTGAATAGTCCCGGGCAAGACTCTGCGCCGTGAGCCTGACAAGATTAAAAAGAATATTTACCCCAATAGACATATTTGGCGACAATACTATTGGAATGAGTTTGGAAGCTTCTTTTATTTTAAGAATTTCCTCCGGGGTTAGACCGGTCGTTCCAATAACCATCGGTTTTTTATGCCCTAAGGCAACGCTTAGATGCTCAACCGAGGCCTCAGGATTTGTAAACTCTATTAAACAGCCTGCATTCTTTATATTATCGGGATTATCCATTATCCTAACCCCGTAAATTTCTTTACCTATGGCTGTATGGCCTTTTTGTTCCAAGGCAATCGTCAATTTAAAATCAGTATCATTAGCAGCAAGGTCAATTATTCGTCTACCCATCTTTCCCCCTGCCCCGCTAACCGCTATTTTTAACATAAAAACCTCTTTTCGTTATGCGTTGTGCGTATTGAGTATTGCGCAAGAGATTTTAGATGCAATACACACGAGTACTAAGCAAAACGCGGCCTCCTTGCAAAGGACGCAATACGCAATACGAAATACGCAATACGCAATACGAAACTAAATCAGCCCGTAATCTTTTAATACCATTTTCAGCTTCTCAATGTTCTCGTCCTTCATCGGAGAAAGAGGCAGGCGAATCTCAGCGCTGATCATCCCCATCATTTCCATAGCTGTCTTGACCGGAACAGGATTGGTTTCTATAAACATTGCCTTGATCAAAGACAGTAATTTATAATGCAGCTTGCGCGCTTCTTCAATGTGCCCCTTCTCAAATTCAGAAATCAAACTTTTAAGGTCGGCAGGAACAACATTGGCTATAACCGAGATAACACCTTTTCCGCCGATAGCCAGTATCGGCAAAACCAAAGCGTCATCTCCGGAGATAAGGGTGATTTTATCCCCGCACAGCTTTAGAATATGGCTCATCTGACTAAGATTTCCGCTGGCCTCCTTTACAGCCACGATATTTTTTAGTTTAGCAAGCCGGGCCACTGTCTCGGGTTCGATATTTACAGCTGTCCGCGAAGCAATATTATAGAGCATAATCGGTATATCTACCTCTTCAGCAATTGCCTTAAAATGCCGGTATAAGCCCTCCTGCGTCGGCTTATTATAATAAGGGGAAATGACTAGGGCCCCATCCGCGCCTGCCTTCTTGGCATGCTTGGTAAGCAGGATAGCTTCTTTTGTGTTATTGGAACCCGTGCCGGCAATAACCGGGATTTTCCCCCCGGCAGCCCCGATTACGGCTTCTACGACCTTTTCATGTTCGGAAAAAGATAAGGTAGCAGATTCTCCGGTAGTTCCGCAAGGGACCAATACATCTGTCCCATTATCAATATGAAACTCGACCAGTTCTTTAATCTTAGCTTCGTCAACCTCGCCGTCTTTAAACGGCGTTACCATTGCCACCATACTGCCTTTGAACATAATGTTTTCCTCCTTTTAATATATTAGTTTACAGTTTACGGTTTACGGTCCGTTATCTGTAAACCGTAAACTGTAAACCGTAAACCAACCGGTAACCGCAAGCTATATATTTTCACTGCTCAATCTTCCCTCGATATACAACTTTTGCCCCTCCCTCTAACCACACATTTTTAAAATCACCTTCATATTCAAAATATACCTTTAAGACCTCTTTTCCTTTAGTCCGGACATTAACCGGCGAGATTACTTTTCCCAGACCGGCTGAAATCAAAACTGCGGCTGCTACCCCGGTCCCGCAGGCCAAAGTCTCCTCTTCTACCCCCCGTTCATATGTCCTGATAGATATGTTTTTTTTGTCTTGTATTTTTGCAAAATCAGCGTTAGTGCCTCCGGGTTTAAAGTTATGGTGGTGCCTTATAGCACTCCCTATTTTTTTAACATCTAAATTTTTCAGCCTGTCTGAAAATATCACCACATGGGGAACCCCCGTATTTATAAAATTTGCCTTGTAGTTCTTAGCCCCTATCTCCAAATTAAAATTGAGTCTTATCTGTTGAGGATTGACCAACTTAATTCTGACTTTTTTTTTATCAATAACCTTAGCTTCTATTATGCCGCTTTTTGTCTCAATTTTTATCTTTGATTTTTGATTTTTTCCGCCTGAGGCGGACCCGCCCCGGGCAGGG
>JAYEPI010000032.1:0-4297 GCA_034723835.1 Candidatus Omnitrophota bacterium
AGGATCTTTTTCAATATGCTTACGGTATTCGTCTAAAGTGGTTGCTCCAATGCACTGTATCTCACCCCTGGACAAGGCCGGCTTTAATATATTAGAAGCATCAATTGCCCCTTCAGCGCCGCCGGCACCCACCAGGGTATGAAGTTCATCAATAAAAATAATGATCTCCTCATTTCTTCTGATCTCATCCATGGCTGCTTTAATTCTTTCTTCAAATTGCCCGCGATACTTTGTCCCGGCTACCATTAAGGGCAGATCCAGGATCATCAATCTTTTATTTCTCAGCAGTTCGGGAACACTGCCCGATACTATCTTTTGGGCTAATCCTTCAACAATGGCTGTCTTACCAACACCCGCTTCTCCTAAGAGCACAGGGTTATTCTTTTTTCTTCTGCTCAATATCTGGGTCACCCTTTCAATCTCCTCAGTCCTGCCAATAACCGGGTCTAATTTTCCTTCTTTAGACAGGCGTATTAGGTCTCTTCCAAAGGCATCTAAGGTCGGCGTCTTGCTTTTAGTCCCAACCTGTCCTGGTTCGGCCGCATTTGCCTTAGGGGTAGCTGAACCTAAAAGCCGCATTATCTCCTGCCTCACCTTATTCAAATCAAGGTCCTGATTAAGTAATATATGACTGGCTACTCCTTCTCCTTCCCTGATCAAACCCAGGAGAAGATGCTCTGTCCCGATATAATTATGGCCCAGTCTTCTTGCCTCATCCATAGCCAATTCTAATGCCCTCTTGGCCTTGGGGGTAAAGGGAATATCTCCGGAAACTATGGTGCTGGGACCGGGCTGAACTAATTTTTCCACCTCCAATCGAATGGTTTGCAGATTTAATTCGAGATTCTGCAGTACGGCCGCAGCCACGCCTTCACCTTCTTTAATCAAACCTAAAAGAATGTGTTCGGTGCCTATATAATCATGGTTAAAACGCCTTGCTTCTTCCTTGGCTAGAATAATAATTTTCCTGGCCCTCTCTGTAAACCTATTAAACATGCCTGGTTCCTCCTCAAATGAAGACACAACTTAGCTCGTTCTTCGATAAGATCGGAGCTCGCTAACTTATGTGCTCACTTAATTCTTTTCTGATTAAATCCGCCCTCTTGACATCTCGCCGCATAGGCGTTAAAGTTTTTTTCTCTATCTTCTGCAGGTGAGCAGGCTGAGAAAGAATAAAAAGTCTGTTTACTTGAGCCCTATTCAGGGTTTTTAACAAACCCACATCTATGCCCAGCCTGACCATTGACAACAGTACTGTAGTTTCCGAACTGGAAATGAGACGAGCGCTTTTCAGCGTTCCGTAAGAGCGCCAGATACGGTCGGAAATCCTTTCCTGATTACGGCTCATAAGGACCCGACGTGCCTCGTCCTCATGAGCCACGACCTGCCTTACAACTCTTTCTATGTTGTCAAGCAACTCTTCTTCACTATGGCCTAAGGTAATCTGATTCGAAAACTGAAATAGATTTCCGGATGCCTCCGTTCCCTCTCCGTATAAACCCCGGGCCGCTATGCTTAACTTATCCAAGGCCTGCAGAACCTTGCCAATCTGTTTGGCCATCACCAGTGCCGGTAAATGGAGCATTACCGAGGCCCGCATACCCGTCCCAACATTAGTTGGACAAGCGGTAAGATAACCCCATCGGGAGTTAAAAGCAAAATTGAGTTTCTTTTCCAGCTCCCGGTCTATTTTACTTATTAATTTCCAGGCCTCCAATAAATTAAATCCGGACTGTAGGACCTGAATACGCAGGTGATCTTCTTCATTAATCATAATACTTATTATTTCTCTATCACTAATAACTACCGCTTTATGATTTTTCCCTTCGGCATGTTCATGACTGATAAGATGGCGCTCCAAAAGAAACTGTTTATCCAGGCCTGAGAGCTCATCCAATCTCAAAAACACTGCGTTCTTCAGATAATCCGAGGAATGTATAGCCGGTTCGATTAAAGATAATATCTCTTCCTCTTTGTTTTTACCCGCCCAGTGGGAAAACGGCAACCCTTCCATATTTCGGGCAAGCCTTATTCGCGAACTCATTGCTATCTCAGACTGCGGCCCTGTTCCCCTTAACCATTCGCTGTCTTGATAAAGTAAATCGTCTAATTTCACCGTTTATATCCTTTCTTTTTTTCTAAAGCATTGATCTGGTCACGCAGTTTTATTGCTTCTTCATATTTTTCAACTTGGATAGCTCTTTCTAATCTGGCGCGTAGTCCTTCAATCTTTGTTTTAACCTTAACTTTTCTGGGTTGGCTTACGGGAAATTTACCAAGATGACGGTTAGAACCATGAATTCTTTTCAAAAGAGGATCCAGCGCTTCTTTAAAGGTTTCGTAACACCGATCGCAGCCAAGCCGGCCTATTTTTTTAAAATCGTTATAGCCTAACCCGCAACCAGGACATTTTTTCTGGACCATCTTTGCCGGTTCAAGAATAGTACCGATATCGGTCAATCCCCCTAAAAGGTCTGCCAAAGAAAAGGGATGCTCTATGGATGCCTCCTTTTTGCGGGCACATTCTTCACAGAGATGAAGCTCAGTCATTTTATTATCTATTATTTCTGTAATATGAACCGTGGCTTCTTTCTTACCGCATATATCACACAGCATTTATACCTCCTTATTCGTCATGCGTAATGCGTATTGCGTCGTGCGTTAAAATTTTTTCCCTTTTTTTAAAACAGGGTTTACGCAATACGCATCACGCAATACGCACTACGAAATCAGTATTTTACACCTCCGGTCTTGGTCAATTTCTTGAACTCTCTGGTTAATTTCGCGGTCAGCTTGCCGGGTTTTCCTTTTCCGATAATCCGGCCGTCTATTTGAACCACCGGGATAATTTCGGCTGCGGTCCCGGTCAAAAAAGCTTCATCAGAAATATATAACTCGTGCCGGGTTAATACATGCTCATGGGTGGAAATATCAAATTTACCGGCCAGTTCTAATACAGCATCCCGGGTAATTCCCCGCAGGGTTCCCATACACTGCGGTGGAGTAAAAAGCCTGTTTCCCTTTACAATAAAAATATTGTCCCCCGTGCATTCTGCCACATAGCCCAAGGAATCAAGCATCATCGCTTCCTCATATCCACAATTTATCGCTTCAATCTTTGCCAGAATATTATTCAAATAATTTAACGATTTAACCTGGGGATTAACCGCTTCAGGAAGATTGCGTACCGTGGGAACGGTTATAATCTTTAGGCCCTGTTTATAGAACTTGTCGGGATAAAGAGCGATCTTGTCAGTTATGATAATCACTGTCTCATGGCCTTTACACTTACGGGGGTCCAACCCTAAGTCGCCTTCTCCCCGGGTAACCACTATTCTGATATAGGCATCATTTAGATCATTCGCTTTCAGGGTGCTGATAACTGCTTTTACCATCTCCTGTTTTGTTAAGGGGATTTCCAGCATTATGCTCCGGGCAGAGTCAAAAAGCCTGTCTATATGCTCTGTTAGTTTAAAAACCAATCGGTTATAAGATCTTATCCCCTCAAATACACCATCTCCATACAGTAGTCCATGATCAAAGACCGATACCTTGGCCTGTTTTTTATCCATTAATCTGCCATTGATATAAACCTTTAAACCCATATTTCATTCTCCTGTTTTAAAAGATTCTATTAAAGTATCTTAAATGCGTTAAAAAATATTCTTCAGAATCTCCCATTTAGCCTTTTAAATTGATAATTGTTAATTTTACAATTTAAATTTATATTAATTTTCCGTCTCTTATCCTGTAAACCTGATCTACTCTTTTACTTACAGCTTCTTCATGCGTAACTATAACGAATGTTTGTCCTTTTTCTTTGTTTAACTGTCTAATAAGATTGTAGATTAAATCTCCGTTTTTAGAATCTAAGTTACCGGTCGGTTCATCACAGAAAACTATATCAGGATTATTAATTAACGCCCGGGCAACGGCTATACGCTGCTGCTCTCCGCCGGAAAGCTGAAAAGGCCTGTGATTTACTCTGTGCTTCAAGCCAATTATCTCTAATAAATCAACGGCTTGTTTCTTGACCTTTAATTTTTTTACCTTTGAACCTTTTAGTTTTATTAAGGCCGGCAGCATCACGTTCTCCAGCGCCGAGAGGATCGGCACCAGGTTGAACAGTTGGAAGATGAAGCCGATCTCCGCGCGGCGGAAATCGGCCAGCGCGTCACCCTGCAACGTGCTCACATCCACCCCGTCCACGACCACCCGTCCGGCGCTAGGCTCGTCCAGCGTGCCGAGCAAGTTGAGCAGCGTGGACTTGCCGCCGCCCGAAGGCCCCACGACAGCT
>JAYEPI010000033.1:0-15791 GCA_034723835.1 Candidatus Omnitrophota bacterium
TGGTTTTATCTTCTTTTTAACTGCCGGTTTTTTTTCTTTTTTAACTGCCGGTTTTTTTTCTTTTTCTATCTGCTTTTCAAACAAGACAACCGAATCCTGATCAATAGAGCTCATATGGCTTTTAGCGGCTATACCTAATTTCTTTAGCTCAGCTATAAGCTGCTGGGTAGTCATATTAAACCTTTTAGCTAATTCATGAATTCTCATTTTAACCTCGCTGGTATAATCTTCCGGTATCATCCATGATTATACCGGATTACTGAGATTACTGCCTATTTTTGGACTTTTCCGGTAATCTCTTTTCCCTTGCTTATCTTCCGGGCATTCTGATAGATTTTTTCAGCCGTCTTTTTACCTATCCCTTTTATCTTGCCTAACTTGGCCATATCTGACTTAATAATCTGCTCAACGTTCTTATATCCGGCTTCAGCTAATATCTTTTCGGTCTTAGGGCCTACGCCTTTTAACGAAGATAAAGGAATAATCTCTATCTGCCCCTTGATATCAATTTTCCAACCGGTAAGTTTTGCCGCCAATCTTACGTTTTGCCCCCGTTTTCCGATAGCCAAAGAAAGCTGATCATCGGCAACAATCACCTGGACACTATGTTCATCCTCATTTACTTTGATATTTGAGATCTCGGCCGGGCTTAAGGCATTAGTAATATAGGTCTTGATATCACTACTCCACCGGATAATATCTATTTTTTCATCCCCTACTTCCCTTATCACATTTTTAACCCTTTGCCCCCTCATGCCAACGCAGGCCCCAACCGGGTCTACCTTTTCATCAGTGGAATAAACAGCAATCTTGGACCTTTCTCCCGCCTCCCGGGATATTGATTTTACCTTTACCACTTTTTCATATATTTCAGGCACTTCCAGTTCAAATAATTCTTTAATAAATAAAGGGTGGGTTCGGGAGAGAATAATCTGAGGACCGCGGTTAGACTTTTTAACCTCCAGGATATAAGCCCTGATTCTGTCCCTCTGGCGGTATTTTTCTTTGCTGAACTGTTCCCTTCTGGGAAGAACAGCTTCTGTTTTCCCTAAATTGACTATAATATTGCCTCGTTCGAAATGATGAACACTGCCATTAACTATTTCGCCAACCTTTTTTTTAAATTCATCATAGATACTTTCTCTTTCTGCCTCCCTGATCCTCTGGATAATTACCTGTCTGGCGGTTTGCGCGGCAATCCTTCCAAAACTGCGCTTGGTAACCTCTTTTTTGCCGCGTAATATCTTTATCGCCCCTGAATTGCGATCAATATGAATAGTCACATCATCGATCTGACCGCTGGACTTGCGAAATGCGGAAAGTAACGCCGCCTCTACAGCCTGAATAAGGGTCTCCCGGTCAATCCCCTTATCTCTTTCAATAGAATCAATAATGCCTAATAATTCTCCGTTCATTTAACACCCCTATAGTTTCTACATCATTAAAAAACTATCAATTTTTTGTCTTCTCATCTGTGCTCATCTGTGTCTTCAGAACTCCAGTCTCGCCCTGGTAATATCTTCAACCGGTATCACAACAGTCTGATCATCTTCATTAATTATAACTATATTTTTACCTTTTTTTCCTATTCCTTTAAGTTCGCCGCTGTGTTCTTGTTTACCATCTACCGGCAAGCGGGTAATAACCTTAACCGGTCTGCCTATTGCCCTGATAAAATCCTGTTTAGTTTTTAACGGCCTATCCAATCCGGGAGATGAAACCTCAAGCATATATCTCGCATTAATTATACCGGTGTTGTCCAGGACCCGGTTTATTTCATGATTAAGCCGACTACACTCATCCAAAGAAATACCCCCTGTCTTATCTACCAAAAACCTTAATACCATACCCTTATTTTGCCGGCGGTAAGAAAGTTCCACAAGCTCAATGCCTCTTTGCTTAAGCATCCCGGACAACAGTTCCCTTACTTTGTTAACTAAATCTTCATGTAACATCCTTTTTACCCCGGATTTCAATAAATTGTTAAATGGTTAAATAAGGAGTTCCTTGACCTTTTTTATTACATCCTCTTTTTTAACCCTTATAATCTCACCGGTCTTGCGCAGTTTAATTTCTACCTGGCCGGATTTTAAATTCTTTTCGCTGATAATAAGCTGTAAGGGAATCCCGATAAGGTCGGCATCCTTAAATTTGACTCCTGCCCTTTCATCCCGGTCATCCAATAAAACATCGATCCTTACGCCGTCCAAACGATCATAAAGTAAGTTTGCGTATTCCCGGCTTGGCCCTTGTGAAACATCTACTAACAATATTATTGCCTGGTAAGGACTAATGCTTAAAGGCCAGATAATTCCGTCCTTATCATGGTTTTGCTCAATAGCAGCAGCAACAATCCTATTAACACCAATACCATAACAGCCCATAACCACAGGTGTAATCCCGCCTTTTTCGTTCAAAAAGGTAGCAGCCAACGGCTTTGAATATTTAATCCCTAATTTAAAGATATGCCCGATCTCAATTGCCTGCCTTAAGGAAAACTTGCCTTCTTTGCATTTAGGGCAATTGTGTTTACTTTTGGCTTCGGCTATTTGACTGATCCCATATCCGCATTTAGAACAATGCAAAATTGAATCTTCCCCGCTGTCTGCCAAAACCATAAACTCGCAAGACATATCTCCCCCCATTATCCCGGGATCTGCTTCTACTATAACAAATTTTAACCCGCAGCGATCGAAAATAGCGCAATAAGCATCATACATTTTTGAATAGTTTTGATTTAAGCCAATAGTATTTTTGTCGAAACTATAAGCGTCTTTCATAATAAATTCGCAGCTTCTCAAGACCCCGAATCGGGGCCGGGGTTCATCCCTGAACTTAGTCTGAATTTGGTAAAGCACAACAGGAAGCTGACGATAGGATTTAATATCTTTTTTAACTAAATCAGTAATTACCTCTTCGTGGGTAGGCCCTAATATCATCTGTTTATTACGCCGGTCAATAAAATTGATCATCACCTTACCTATCTCTTCGTATCTGCCTGAATCTTTCCATAACTTAGCAGGCTGCAAGGCCGGAAGTAAAACCTCCTGCGCGCCCAGGCTATTCATTTCCCGGCGAATTATATATTTAACCTTTTCTATGACCTTTAACCCCAAGGGTAAATACGAATAGACCCCGGAGATAAGTTTTCTGATCAGACCGGCCCGCAACATAAGCTTATGGCTGACAACCTCAGCATCTGAAGGAGTCTCTTTTAAAGTAGGGATAAAAGCATTTGACCATTTCATATTACGATCCTGTTTATTTCTTTTAATAATTCATCCACCATTTCTTCTTCTCTAACCCGTCTAATCCTTTTGCCCTTTATAAAGACAGCCCCGGACTTTTTACCGGCGGCTAATCCAATATCCGCATCCCGCGCCTCACCCGGCCCGTTAACCATACAACCCATTATTGCCACCCTCAATGGTTTTTTCCCATTTAGAGAACACTGCCTGTTATTTAACCTTTTCTTTACCTCCTGTGCGATTTTAACTACATCAACCTGTGTCCGGCCGCAAGTCGGACAGGCAATAATCTCCGGTTCAAAATAACGCGCACCCAATGATTGTAAAATCTGCCTGGCCGTCTTTACCTCTTCCCTGGGGTTGCCGGTTAAAGACACCCTTACGGTATCACCAATGCCTCTTAATAAAAGACCGCCTATACCAATTGCTGATTTAATTCTAGCCTGCTCCGGCAATCCCGCAGCAGTAACTCCCAGGTGAAAAGGATAATTGCAAAGTCCAGCCATTTTTCTATAACTATCTACCGTTACCATTACATCTGAAGACTTCAAGGAAACTATTATATTATAAAAATCAAGGCCTTCCAGAATCCTTATATAATCAAGCGCGCTTTTTATCATCCAATCCGCCTGGCTCTTTGACTCTCCGGCTCTCCGGCTCTCCGGCTCTCTGACCGATCCTGAATTAACTCCTACTCTTATCGGAATCTTTCTTTTTCTTGCTGCCTTTACCACTTGCTTTAGTTCCCGGTAACGATAAATATTGCCCGGGTTTAAACGCAGCCCATCCACACCCCGGGCTATAGCTTCCAGGGCTAGTTGAAAATGAAAGTGGATATCAGCCACTAAAGGGATATTTATTCCGGCTTTGATCTTGCTCAAAGCCCGGGCGCTAAACATATCTTTTACCGCTACCCGGATTATTTCGCAGCCTTCCCGCTCTAAGGCCTTAATCTGCCTTACAGTAGCATCTACATCCGCTGTATCGGTCTTGGCCATAGACTGAATAGAAACCGGGGCATTTCCTCCGATCTTAACAGCGCCAATTCGCACCTGCCTGGTCTTGCGTCTTTTAATAACCATCATCTCTAAACTGTTAAATTTATTTCTTACTTCCCCATTAATCCCATAATATCATTATAGGAAACAAATAATGCCAGGATAATAAGAACGGTCATAGCTATGTTTTGGATACTTTCCTGCGTTTTAAGCCTTAATGGTTTTTTTCTTATTTTCTCTAAAATTAAAAATACGACATGGCCTCCGTCCAATACCGGAATTGGCAGGATATTGAATATAGCCAGGGCCATACTTATGACCCCCATTAATGAAAAGAGATAAACTACTCCCAATTTAGCTGTTTTCCCGATAATAGCTGCGATCTTAATCGGACCGGCTACGGATTCCCTGAAAGATAACTGGCCGGTTACCACTGCCCCTAATCCCCGCAAGGTTAATGCGCTCAATAAGAATAACCTTTCACCGGCCTTATAAAAAGCCACAAAAGGATTATATCTTAACATCGCTATTTCATCCGAGGGCCTGATCCCTATAAAGGCTGTTTTGACCGGCTGGCCCCAGATATTTTTTATCTCTTCTATTTTCGGAAAAATCCTTACCTTAAAAAACCTGTCTTCTCTCTGGATGGTCAACAATAAACTTCCCTCCAGGCTGTTATGGATAATCTCAGTCAACCCATTCCAGTATTTGACCTCTTTACCGTCAACGGCTATAATCTTATCGCCCTGCATTAAGTTATGCGCCCTGGCCGGGTAATCCTCCAGCAAATCCCCAATCCGGGAGGTTGGAGTAGGACTGCCTATCACAAAGACCAAAAAGAAAACCAAAAAAGCCAGTATATAATTTAACACCGGTCCGGCAGCCACAATGGATAATCTCTTCGAGACCGGTTGAGATAAATACTCCCAGCTCTTGCCGGTTAACCCGCCTGCCGGATCATCACCGGCCATCTTAACATAACCGCCAAATAAAATAAGCGAAATTGAATACCGGGTATCTCCTTTTTTAACTCCTAAAAGCTCCGGGCCAAAACCCAAAGAAAATCTTTCTACCCTAACCCCGCATTTCTTTGCCATTATAAAATGACCGAATTCGTGAATCAGGATTATGGTGCTGAAAACAAATAAAATAGCTATAAATTCTAACAAAATCTCTCCACCTCCTCTTTCGTCCAGTTATCTATTTCCAATATCTCTTTAAGTGAAGGTTCTTTTCTTAAAGAATGGGCCTTCATTACCTTTTCTATAACCCGGGCAATATCAGTCAATTTAATTTTATTGGCCAGAAATTTATAAACCAGTTTTTCGTCAGCCGCGCTTAATACCACCGGCATACTCCCGCCGAGTCTTGCGGCTTCATAAGCCAATTCCAGACAGGGAAACTTTTTTAAATCAGGGGCACTAAATGACAACTGCTTTATTTGTTTGAAATCAAGACCGGGCATTTTAGTAGAAACCCTTTGAGGGTAATTAAGGGCATACTGAATAGGCAAATACATATCCGTAATACCTAACTGGGCTATAAATGAACTATCTAAAAATTCCACCATTGAGTGGATAATGGCTTGCGGATGAATAATCACTTCTATCCTGTCTATGTCTGTATCAAAAAGCCACCGGGCCTCTATTACCTCCAATCCTTTATTCATAAGCGTAGCCGAATCTATGGAAATCTTACTGCCCATCTTCCAACGGGGATGATTAAGCGCCTGCTCGGGAGAAACAGCCGAAAAGCCGGCTGCTTCTAAATCAATCAACGGCCCTCCTGAACCCGTAAGAATTATTCGTTTTATCTCATTGCTCATGCGGCCATCCAGACATTGAAAAATAGCGCTGTGTTCGGAATCAACAGGCAAAATTCTTACGCATTTCTCCCGGGTTATTCTGTTTACCAGGCTGCCGGCTACAACCAGGGCCTCTTTATTGGCCAGGGCTATTTCCTTTCCTCTTTCAACAGCTGTTAAAAGAGGAATCAATCCATTTATTCCGCTTACTGCCACCACAACCATTTGGGCATTGTCATAAGCAGCAATCTCGGCCAGGCCTTCCTGACCGGCCAGAATTTTTATCTTCAGGCCGCCAACTGTTTTTTTAAGCTCTTCCGCTTTTTTTTTATCGGCCACGGCCACAACTTCAGGATTAAATTTATAAATTTGTTCGGTTAAAAGTTCAATATTAGCGTTACAGGCAAGTCCGGTTACCCTGAATCGTTCAGAAAAATCTTCTATCACCTTTAATGCCTGCACACCGACCGAACCCGTCGAACCCAGGACAACTATATTTTTCATTTTTTTTATTTAGTTATGTACGCTAATTTCCGCTAATTCTGTACGCTAATTTCCGCTAATTCGCGGCAATTAGCGTCATCTTTTATTAGCGGTAATTAGCGTTTTTATATTTTCATCACTGTTAAGTAAAAATAAAGAAACGGCGCAGTAAATAATAAACTGTCGATCAAATCCAGCATTCCGCCAAAACCGGGAATAAGCCTGCCGGAATCTTTAACGCCTGCATCGCGCTTTAACAGCGATTCAGCCAGGTCTCCGACCTGGGCCAAAATTCCCAACGAAACGCCCAATACTATAATATGCGCGATTGGCACCATTGGCAAAAATAATCTTGAGATGCATGCCGCTAAAATACTAACCAGGAATCCGCCAATTGCTCCTTCAATAGATTTATTAGGACTGATACGCCGAATCAATTTATAACGGCCGAATTTCCTGCCGATAAAATAGGCGCTTACGTCCCCGGACTTGGAAACCAAAATAACAAAACTTATCCACAATGAGCCGTTGTCTAAGTATCTTAATTTGACAAAGAAACTAAAAAACCAGGCAATATATAAAAGGCCGAACAAGCTGACTGATATACTTGTAATAGCCGATGCCCCGTCCCGCTTTACAAATTGAAGTAAAAATAAGCCGATAATACAGACAGCGATCAGCTCCAGCTCCCAGAATTTAATACCTAATATCTGTTGAAAATAATAAGAAACTAAAAATAATACCCCCAGTATTATTGCCCAGTATTTATGGATAAAAATGCCCTTTTTGCACGCGAGATCAAAAAATTCAATCAAGCCTAAGATAATAAACGGGATACATAGTATATATATTGACCAGGCCGGAAAAATAAAAATGAACACCGCCCATATCGCTACCATAATTACGGAAACAAACACCCTTTTAGCCAGCATTCTTTATTCCCCCAAAGCGTCTCTTTCTATGGTTGTATTCAGTAATAGCTTTTATTAAATCGGGCCGTTTAAAATCCGGCCAGAATTTAGGTGTAACGTAAAGTTCTGTGTAAGAAATCTGCCAGAGCAAGAAATTACTTATCCTCATTTCTCCGCCGGTCCTAATCAAAAGATCCGGGTCAGGCAGGCCGTTGGTGTAGAGATAGCTGGAAAAAATATCCTCATTGATTTGATCAGGCTTAAGTTTTTTATCCTCTACATCTTTAACTACTCCCTTGACCGCTTCAACAATCTCTGTCCGGCCGCCGTAACTTAACGCCAGGTTAAATACAAGGCCCTGGTTAGCGCGGGTTATTTCTACAACATTATTCAATTCCTGCCTGACTAAAGCGGGAAGTTTCCGGAGCTGGCCAATAGCATTCAGCCTGATGTCATATTTAATCAATTCATCCTTATACCCGGCCAAAAAAATCTTTAAATAATTCATCAAAAAACTAACTTCTTTTTTTGGGCGTTTCCAATTTTCGGTAGAAAAGGCATAAACGGTCAATACCCCCAACCCTAACTCGTTACCGGCCTTTACTATTTCCTTTAGCGCGTTTATCCCTGTTTTATGCCCAAAGGTGCGTGAAAGGCCTCTTCTTTTGGCCCAACGGCCGTTGCCATCCATTATTATCGCTATATGCCTTGGTATGTTCATAAAAAATTGTTAAGCTGATAGGTCATAGCTGATAGGTCATAGCTCATAGGTCATAGGTGATAGGTAGTATTAAATATCGTCATTTACCTATCAGCTATCAGCTATGACCTAATTAATTCGTGCATTAAGTATTTTTTACCTGGCAGTGTAACAGTTTACTTTAAACGAATATAGTCTGCTTTCTTTCTGAGCCGACCGAGACAATGGAAATCTTGGTCCCCAGCAGCTCGGCTATTCTTTCTAAATATCTTTGGGCATTCAGCGGAAGCTGTTTATATTCTGAAATCCGGGATGTGTCTTCTTCCCACCCGGGATATTCTTCATAAACAGGTTCTATTTTATTTAATATTTCCGTGCCGGCAGGAAAATCCTTAATTAATTCACCGTTATATCTATAAGCAGTGCAGATTTTAACGGTCTTTAACCCATCTAAAACATCTAATTTGGTAACCGCTATTTTGTCCAGGCCGTTTATTATTGCCGAATATTTCGCCAGCACAGAATCAAACCATCCGCATCGCCGGGGCCTGCCGGTAGTGGCTCCGAATTCTTCGCCTTTCTCCTGGATGATCGTCATAAGTTCAGTTGAAAACTCCGTAGGGAACGGCCCTTCCCCCACCCTGGTAGTATAGGCCTTAACTACCCCGATAATCTTATCTATTCTGTTCGGGCTAACCCCTGTGCCGGCGCTTACTCCCCCGGCTATTGCATTTGAAGAAGTAACATAGGGATATGTTCCGTAATCTATGTCAAGCAGTGTTCCCTGGGCGCCCTCGAAAAGAATGTTCTTATCCTTTTTGACAGCCTCATTTAAAACATAGTGACAATCACAGGCATATTCTTTTATTTTTTGCGCATATTCACTATAAGTATCATAAACATCTTTAAACTTAAACCCTTTGAAATTATAAACCTTATCAAGGATCTCGTTTTTCTCGTTCAAAATCTCCTCTAACCTTTTGGCAAAATTTTGCTCATCAAGTATGTCGCATAACCGCAATCCTATCCTGGCTACTTTATCGGCATAACATGGGCCGATACCCCGGCGGGTAGTTCCAATGGATTTCCTGCCCTTTCTGTCTTCCCTTAGATTATCAAGTACCCTGTGATAAGGAAAAATGATATGTGCCCGGTTGCTTATCAAAAGATTTTTATTTATCTTTATACCCTTGTTTTTTAAATCCTCTATTTCTCTAATAAGCGCTTGCGGATCAACTACTACCCCATTTCCGATTATGCAGACTTTGTCCGGATGTAAAATACCGGAAGGTATTAAATGAAGGATAAACTTTTCCTCTTCGATAACTACTGTATGGCCGGCGTTATTACCGCCTTGATACCTGACTATATAGTCGGCTTTTTCGGCCAGGATATCTATAATCTTTCCCTTTCCTTCATCTCCCCATTGCGCGCCGACAATGATTGTATTCAATATGATTCTCCTTGATTCAAATTATTAAATTGCAAGGTAATAAATAAGTAATACACAAATGCTGATAGGTGATAGCTCATAGCTGATAGCTGATAGGTGATAGGTAAATGACGATATTTAACGTCACCTATCACCTATGACCTATGAGCTATGACCTAACTTATTTGTGGTAATTCGTGCTTAAAACAACTTAACAGCCTATGGTTCCATCGTGAAAATTTTCCGGGTAATCTTCGGATAGTTAGCAACAAATTTGAGCTCATCACTGGTAAGCGGCTTTTGAGTATGTACATTCGCGTAACGAACAAGGTCCAATATCCTGGCTGCTTCCTTCTCGTCTTTAAATTTTACCTCTAACTTCTCGTACACGTTTCTAAAGCCTTTTATCCCGCTATATTCTCCCGCCGTAATCCGGCGGCCGGTTTCTATTAACTCCGGTTCCCCCAGGCCCAACTCCTCAAAATCGTAAAGTTCGTAATTTCTTCTGTCTTTAAGGGCGCCGTCAGCGTGAATACCCGATTCGTGAGCAAAGGCATTTTCACCGACCGCAACCTGATTTTTGGGTATAGGTACGCCAAAGGCATAAGATGCGTATTTTGCTATCTTCCAGGTTTTTGAAAGGTCTATTCTTTCATCTAAGAAATATTTTTCTTTAAAACCGCTGGAATACTTTACTGCCGCGATAACCGAAACCAGGTCCGCGTTACCGGCCCTCTCCCCCATAGAATTAATAGCAGTATTAATATAAGCATCCTGACCGGCATCTATAGCCCCTTTGGCGCCGGCTAAGGAACAGGCTACAGCCATGCCTAAGTCATTATGACAGTGTATTTCTATTGGCAATTTTACGGCACTGGCAAGTTTGTTAATTCTTTCATAAATAGTAAACGGATTGTCATAACCTAAGGTATCACAATACCTGATCCTGTCTGCTTTATGGGCCTTGGCTGCTAAAGAAAATTCTATTAGATAATCCATATCGGTCCGGGATGAATCTTCAGCATTTACTCCGATAGTTTTAATACCTTTTTTTTCAGCTAAGTCTACTGCCCCGGTCATCATATTTATTATATCCCGCCTTGTTTTCCTTCCCTGGAATTTACCTTTAATCATCTGCTCAGAAGTTGATATTGAAAGATTAAGGTGTTTTACGTTAGTAAGGCTTACTGCTTTTTCCACGTCGGCAGTTAAAGCCCGGATCCACCCGGAAAGTATTATCGGCTTCAATAATCCTGTCTTTGCCAATTCAAGATTACCATTAAGGTAATTAACTTCGTGGCGGGTAGTAGGAAAACCAAATTCCGACTGATAAATACCCATTTCATTTAAATAGATATTTATCATTGTTTTTTCTAACTTGGCCAACCCCAGCCTTGAGGTCTGAACACCGTCCCGGTTAGTTACATCCAGGATATATATTTTATTCTTTTTCTTCTTCATAGCACAATCTCCTTTTATACACAGAGGTGTTTCTTCAGAGTTTTAAGAGTTTTATTTCTTTGATCCATTTAAACTTTTTTATCTTTTTCAATAAGTCATCGGATACCGGACTATCAATATTTATCACTGTAATTGCCCTTCCGGCCTTTTTTCTTCTTCCAAACGTCATCCCGGCAATATTAATGTTGTTTTCGCCCAGCACCGTCCCTATCCGGCCGATTATGCCCGGCCTGTCTTCATTAAAAGTAATAATCATATAACCGGAAGGAACAGCATCCACATAATAACCGTCAATTACTACAATTCTCGGATCGTTCTTACCGAACAAGGTTCCGGAAATAGAGGATTTCCTCTTATCTGTCTCGATCTCCAGTGAAATAAGATTACTAAAATCCAAACTTGCGCTTGATTTAATCTCCACAATTTCTATTCCCCTTTCTTTGGCAATTAAGGGGGCATTTACATAATTTACCCTGCCCGGCAGTACCGGTTCCAACAATCCTTTAATCAGGGCAATGGTAATCGGAGCCAGGTCAAAATTTATTACCTCTCCGCTGTAGGTAACCTTAAGCCTTTGAGGACGGCCTTCGATTAACTGCATCTGAAGAGAACCCATCTTCTCGGCTAAGGAAATATAGGGCTGAATAACCTTAAAAATTTCCTTAGGGATAGTCGGCATATTCACCGCGTTCCTAATCCCCCTGCCCAACAAGGCATCAGCTACCTGTTTGGCTATATCTATAGCAACATTCACCTGGGCCTCCTCTGTAGAAGCGCCAAGGTGGGGGGTAGAAATTACATTATCTATTTTTAAAAGAGGACTATTCAACGGGGGCTCTTTTTCAAAAACATCCATTGCCGTTCCTGCTACCCTGCCGGTTTTTAATGCTTTTAAAAGGGATTTTTCGTCAACAATACCGCCTCTTGCGCAATTTATAATCCTTACGCCCTTTTTCATCAACTTAATCTCTTTTTCGCCGATTAGATGCCTGGTTTCTTTTATTAACGGCGTATGAACGGTTATATAATCGGATTGAGTAAATAATTCCTTTAATCCCCCCAGCTTAATCCTTAATTCCTTTGCTTTTTCGATAGAACAATATGGGTCATAGGCTATCATCTCCATGCCAAAACTCAACGCCCTTTTAGCTACCTCGGAACCTATCCTGCCCAATCCTATGATTCCCAAAGTCTTACCGTAAAGCTCCACGCCCATAAATTTTTTCCTGTCCCATTCATGTCTTTTTAATGATGCGTTTGCCTGCGGAATATTACGCGAAAGCGCCAGAAGCATGCTCATGGTATGTTCTGCGGTAGATATACTATTACCCCCCGGTGCGTTCATAACTATAATGCCCCTTTTGGTAGCTTGAGCTACGTCAACATTATCCAAACCCACTCCTGCCCGGCCAATAACCTTTAATAATTTTGCGCTATCTATAATATCAGCCGTAAGTTTTGTTTTGCTCCTTATGATGATGCCCTGATAATCCTTAATAACCTTTTTTAACTCCTGGGGTGAAAGGCCGGTCTTTACGTCCACCTTTAGTTTTTTCCCTTTTTTTAAAATTTCCAGGCCTTTTTTGCTTAACGCATCACTGACTAAAACCTTTAAAATTTTCATTGTATTACCTCTTAAATGAGTCCCGAAGTTTCGGGACGAATTTGACCCCGCACTAATTTTTTTGCCCTAAAAATTCTTCCTTGGGAAAAATAGTGCGGGGTTTAGTTCGGACAGTAATTTACGTCGCCCCGTTTGGTTTAATCTTAACCCCGCACTAATTTTTTTGCCCTAAAAATTCTTCCTTGGGAAAAATAGTGCGGGGTTTAGTTCGGACAGCAACTTAGAAAAATTGAAAATTTTCCTAAGTTGCGTCCTCACTAAAAAAGCACCTAGTTTCCACTAAGTGCTTTAGTTTTGTGTTACGCAAAACTCCAAGCAAAAGGATTATACTACATCATCGGGGCTTTGTCAATGAATTCTCCTCTTTCCCGGTGTTCTTTACCTTTTCTCTTTCCAGTTTTTTCATGGCTTTTTCAAGGTATTTAGACGCCTTACGATAATCTTCTTTAAGCTCGAGGGCTTTCTGGAACAGCTTTACAGCCTCGGCAAACTGATGGGCACGATAGCAATCCTTGCCTTCGAGATAATATCCTTTAGCCCTTTCTGCTGAGAATTTTTCTTCCGCGTTCTCTTTTAACTTTTTTGCCCTGGCTATTTCCTTTGCTAATTTTTCTATCTGTTCTTTTTCTTCCTTTTTCTCTTTTTTTAACTCTAACTTCCCGGCTTTTTCTGTCGTCTTTGCTTCTGTGATTTCTTCTTTACTTTCTATCCCGGCCTCTTTCACCGGCTTTTTTACTTCTTCCGCCCGGCCCTTTATCTCTGCCTCCTTCTCTTTTACCTCTATTCCATTTTTTACCTGTTCTGCCCTTTGCTTAACTTCTACACCGGCCTCTTTTACTTTCTTTTTTGCCTCTTTTGCCTTCTTTTTTGCCTCTTTTGCCTTTTTCCTGGCTTCTTTTGCGTCCTGTTTGGCTCTTATTTTAGCCTCTTTTGCCTCTTGCTCAGCTTTTAGTTCAGCTTCTTTTATCTTTCTTTTTACCTCTTCTGCTTTTTTCTTTGCCTGTTCTTTAGCTTTTTTTACCTTTTCTTTTTCTAAGCGAACCCGGCTTTTTTTAAGATCTTTGGAAGCCGAAGAATAATCCGGTTTCAATTCCAGGGCCTTCTGAAAATGGATTACCGCATCCTGATATTTCCCGGAAGAATAACAGCTTTTGCCTTTTTTAAATTCCTGCTTAGCCTGTCTTTTGATGTCTATTCCGGCCTGCTTGGCCCTTTTCTTTTTCAGTTCACCCGGGCTAAGTCCGGGGCCGGCCTTGCGGGCAACGCTTAATTTGGCCTCTTTTCTAACCGCTATTTCTTTATTAACTATCGCCTCTAAAGACAATCCCTTTTCAATCTGCCTTAAGTACCCTTGCACCCCTTTATGAGAAGGATTTATCAGCAATGCCTGCTTAAACTTCTGAACAGCCTCTTTATACTGCCCGGTAAAATAATAACTTTTCCCCACCTCATAAAGATATTCAGCAACACCTGTCTTCCTGTCAGCACCTTCCGCGGGCTTCTGATAAAAACCTCTTTTTTCAATACTTTTTTCTATTTTGCTTGACGTTAATTTGGAATATCTTCCTGCCTTCTTATGTTTGGGGTCTAAAATCAGGACTTTATCAAATTCTACCTTTGCCTGAAAATAATCTTTTTGACGATAATGGGCCAGGCCCCGCTTGTAATGTTCTTCTGCCAATTCTTTTCTAGACAGCTCCTCCGCAATAGAAGACGGGTCTTTCGGATTTGCTGCCGGCAGCAAACTAACAGTTGTTGTCAGGAAAACTATCGGCAGCGTCAATGTTATCAGCCACTTTGTTTTTATTGCCATCAAGTTATTCTTTCCCTGGTGTTGAAAATATCTCCTCTGCTGCTGCCAGGCCGGAACCCAGTTTAACCTTATATCCTAATTCAGCAAGCGCCATTTCCAGGGCTGATATACCAATTATCAAATCAAATTCGGCCATATATCCTAAATGGGCAATACGAATTATCTTTCCCTTAAGTTTACCCTGGCCGCCGGCAATAGTAACCCCGTATTTTTCACGGATAATCTTAACCAATTGCAAGCCGTCTATGCCCTCCGGTACCTTAACCGCTGTAACCGTATTAGCAGGGGCATCGGGCGCCAACATCTGCAAGCCTAAAGATTTAATAGCCGCTTTAACAGCGCGGGATAATCTTTTATGCCGGGCTAAAACATTATCAATACCTTCGGCCTTGATTAATTCCAAAGCTTCTTTTAAAGCAAGCATTAAAGAAATAGCCGGGGTAAACGGGCTATCAAATTTCTCAAGGGCCTTCTTTGCTTTTTTAAAATCAAAATAATACCGGGGTAAACGGGATTTTTCTATTCTTTCCCGGGCCTTAGGGCTGACACTGATAAAAGCCAGGCCGGGAGGGGTCATTAACCCTTTCTGAGAAGCGGCTATTGCAATATCCACTCCCCACTCATCTGTCTGTAGGTTATCGGCGCATAATCCGCTAATAGCATCCACTACTAAAATAGCCTTATATTTCCTTGCTATGCTGCCAATGGCCTGGATATCATTGACCACACCGGTTGAAGTTTCGCAAAGCGTAGTAAATACCGCTGATATCTGTTTATCGCTGTCAAGGGCCCCGGCAATTAAGTCCGGATTAACCGCTTTGCCCCATTCAACATCGATATTAATTGCAGTAATATTATATGCCCGGCAGATTTCCTCAAATCTCTCGCCAAATTTACCTCCTCTCACTACAATTGCTTTATCTCCGGGAGAAAGAAGATTAACCACTGCAGCCTCCATCGCGCCTGTTCCCGAAGAAGTAAAAGTCAAAATATCGTTTTTGGTTTTAAATACGAGCTTAAGAAGCTCGCTGACCTGTTGGAATATTTTTCGGTAGCCGGAAGTACGATGATGGATAATTTCCCTGGCCATTACTTCCCGGGCCTGGGGAGGAACCGGAGTCGGTCCCGGAGTAAGCAGGTATTCTTTTTTCATAAAAACTCCTCTTTTCAACTTAACAATTCATTTCTATTTATTTCTTACATCCTTCATCGACTTAATCACTTCATCTACCAACCCGTATTCCTTGGCTTCCTGGGCAGACATAAAATAGTCACGGTCGCAATCCTTTTTTATCCGCTCAACATCCTGGCCGGTAT
>JAYEPI010000034.1:0-4178 GCA_034723835.1 Candidatus Omnitrophota bacterium
AGCAGGCATTGTGGAAAGAGACATCCACAAAGTCAAACTCGGCCAGAAAGCAAAAGTTTTTGTCGATGCCTATCCGGACATAGCTTTTGAGGGTAGAGTTGACAATATCTTTCCAATAGTGGAAGGAAGAAGCCGAACCCTGACCGTTAAGATAAAGGTTAACAATCCAAAAACGCTTTTATTGCCCGGAATGTTTTGCCGCGCCGAGATTGTAATTGTTGAACTAAAGGATGCTTTAATGGTTCCTTCTACGAGCCTGATAATTATGAAAGAAGCGGTGACACTGCTCCCGATTATACCCACAGAATCTATAAAGGCCGATGAAAACGAAGTAAAGACCGGCGAGTTAATATTATCCCGGGTAACCACCGGCTACATAACCAGTGATTATGTGCAGATTACCCAGGGATTAAATGTGGATGATTTAGTGGTAATTGAGGCCCGGGGGGAATTACAGGATAAAATACAGGTGCAAATCAGTGCGGTTGAGGAAATAAGTTTTTAAAATAACCAGGGTTTCTTTTGCGCCAGGCAGTTAAGTTCTGAAGCTGTCTCTGGTGCTGGCATTTCCGGCGGGAACAAACTCTTTGATTTTTTCTATATTTACTGGGCATAAAAATTTTTTTGCAGATAGGGCATGTTCTATATTGCATCATTCCCTTTGTTAATACAGTTCCTCGCTTAATACCACTATATCATTTATCTCAATATCTTTCTTTTTTCCATTAATAGATTTTATATCAGCAGCGGATATCTTGGGGTGGGCCTCGAGCACCTCAAGCTTTGCGACCGCTTCCCCTCCCCGGTAAACCGTAAACGGCATTCCGGTTTTTATGCCATCTCTTTGCCCGAGGTTAATAACCACAAACTCATATTCTTTATTTACGGTCAGCACCCGGCCCTCCGGGACATCTTCCGTTTCAACGGCCTCTACCACCGGCTTGTATCTACTTCTTGCGTCTTTTAGATACGAGGACTTAACCACTATCGGGGATAATTCTACAGCGTCTCGAGCGTCCTGGCGCCGTGACCGTTCTGTAACCAGCCGGTTATTTTTTTGCGCCGCGATCCCGGATCTCTCTAAGTTGCTGTCCGCCGCCGCAAGCCGGTCTCTCAAAGAAACTAACACCATTTTCAATTCTTCTACTTCCCCTGATTTTTCTTTAAGCGATGAATTCAGGTCAGCCATTTTATCCATCAACTCCCTTTGTCTCACTTCGCTTCTTTTTAATTTATCATCTACCCTTGTCAGCCGATTTTCTAATGCAGCCTTTTCTCTATTTAAACTGTTTATCTGTTCCTTGAGATATTTGCCTTCCGTCTTTTTTTTATCCAGCCCTTCGGCAAACCTAATTCGGTCTTTTTTTTCTCTGGCCAGATCCTGGCTTAAGACATCGGAAACCTGCAGGGCTTCGTCAGCTATCTCCTTTGTTTGTTCTTTTTCCGCGGCTAATATACTAAGTTCTGTTTTTAAATCCGCCTTTTCGAGAACTAACTGTCTTGCCTCTCTTTCCTGCTGAGAAATCTTCCTCCCTAATTTATTTACCTCCAGCTCCAGAGAAGCTTTTTCTCTGAGCGCCTGGCCGATAAACGAATTTGATTCCATCTGCCTTATCTTTCCTTCTAAGGCCATCTTTTCTTTAGTCAGGCTGTTCAGCTCTGTATTCAATTCATCTTTTTTAGAAACCAGGGATATATATTTTTGGCTAATATTGTAATAGTCGTAATTTATTTTATCAAGTTCTTTGGCTGTTTTCCGCAACCGCAATTCCAAGTCCGAAATTACCGCGTTAGAGGCCTCTGTTTCTTTTTTCAGCCTAAGGCTTTTCTCGGTCAACACCTGTTTCACCTCTACATATCTTTGATAAGTAGATCGTTCTAAAAAAGAGGCCTTGACTGCAATAGTTATGCTCAAGGCAGAAACTAAAATCATTACCAATAATATAACCTTACTTCTCCAATTATTCATCATAAAGAACACCCTATGGATATTTTAATCTTATAAAAAAACAAAGTCAAGCCCAAAGTTTTTTTCTGACGTTTTTCTTTGTTACAACCTTGCGGGGGTAAAAGTCGATGATTATTTCATCCGGCTCAAACCACAGCTTTATTTCTCTCTCCGCCTCTTGCTCATTGGTAGAAGCGTGGATTACGTTCTCATACACCCCCTTGGTGGTTATTCTTCCGTAAGCGCCGCGGATAGAAACACTATCAGCCTCCTCGGGATTAGTGGCGCCGGATAACTCCCTCACTTTTTTAATCGCATTCTTCCCGTAATAAACAAGCGCCATTACCTTTTTTTTATGATACTCGCCCTGGATGTATCTAAGAAGTTCGTCAAAAAAAGGTTTGTCTTTAAGGTAGATATAATGCTCTTTGGCAAGCTGCCGGCTTACCCGGACTATTTTAGCAGCGACGATATCTAATTTAGTTTCAGAAAGCCGGGTTAATATGTTGCCGGTAAGTGATTTTTTGAGACCATCCGGTTTTATCAACACCAGTGTTTGCTGCATCACGACAAAACTCCTTGCTTTGTTACTACTTCGTCAGCCCCGCAATGACGAGACAAGAATATCCACAATCCTAGTTAAGTCCTGCGGTGAATAATATTCTATTTCTATTTTTCCTTTTTTACGGCCGGCTTTAATCTTTACCTGGGTAGCCATAACCCGCTGCAGCTCTTCTTCTATTTCAATAATTTGAGGAGATTTTTTAGTTACGCCTTTTATCGCCGGCTTTCTTTTTTTTACTGCGGCCTCTATTTCCCTTACCGAAAGGTTCCGCTTAATTATGCTTTCACAGGCCTCTATCTGCAGCCGGGAGCTTGGCAGGGAAAGTATGGCCAGGCCATGGCCCATGGTAATCTTTCCATGGGTTATATGACTTTGAATAACTTGAGGCAGTTTCAGCAGCCGCAAGGTATTGGCGACCGAAGATCTGTCCTTACTAAGCACAGCTGCCAACTCATCCTGAACAAGGCCAAATTCATCCATTAACCTCTTATAACCGCACGCCCGTTCTATCGGGTTTAAGCCCTGCCTTTGGATATTTTCAATCAAGGAAAACTCCAAACTTTCAACATCGGAAATATCCCTGACTACAGCCGGGATTTCCTCAAGTCCGGCCGCCTGTGCCGCCCGCATTCTTCTCTCGCCGCAAATTAATTCATAGCCTTCGGGAACCTTTCTAACCAATACCGGCTGAATAACACCTTTTTCTTTAACCGAAGCGATCAGCTCATCCATTTTTTCCGAGTCAAATTCCTGACGGGGTTGATACTTATTTGTTGATATTTGCTCAATTTTAACCCGGGTCGCCTGATGAAGAGAGGTTGTGTCAATTAACGACTCTTGTGATAAATCCTTTTCCGGGATTAAAGCACTTAAACCCCTTCCCAAGCCTCCTTTTTTCATATTAACCTCCGCCTTGCTAATCTTTTCTTTTTATTCACTCACCATCTCGGACTGCAAACTTTTGTCGCTTAATACTGTATCTTCTTTAACTACCTGACGTTGCAAAAATTCTCCGGCAAGCTCCTGATATGCTATCGCGCCCTTAGAGTTTCTATCATAGAGTAATATTGGCTTGCCAAAACTTGGGGCCTCGGAAAGCCGAATGCTACGAGGTATCACTGTCTGATAAGCCTTTTCTTTAAAAAACCCCCTCACTTCATCAATTACCTGCTGGGAAAGGTTGGTCCTATAGTCAGCCATTGTTAAAACTGCTCCTTCTATTTCCAGGGTTGGGTTTAAATTAGCTTTTATAAGGTTTATTGTATTAAGGAGTTGGCTTAACCCCTCTAAGGCATAGTATTCGCACTGAATAGGCATAATAACGGAATCAGCAGTATTCATTGCGTTTACGGTAAGCAGGCCTAAAGAGGGCGGGGAATCAATGAAAATATAGTCATATAATGACCTGATCTGATCTATGGCAACACGCAAGACAAATTCCCGCTTTTCTATATTTACTAATTCTATTTCTGCTCCACTCAGGTCAAATTTGGAAGGTATCAAGGCAAGCTTTGGTACCGGGGTAGCGGTTATTATGTCTTTAATCGAGGACTGTGAGTTTAACAATGCTTCGTAAATGCTTGTCTTAACAGATGTTTTGTCAATACCCAATCCGCTGGTAGCGTTACTCTGGGGGTCTATATCAACTAAAAGGATTGATTTACC
>JAYEPI010000035.1:0-4140 GCA_034723835.1 Candidatus Omnitrophota bacterium
GATGCATCTGTGTATTAATAGATTACTTTATTTAAAGGGTATTCAACAATTCCCTGTGCCCCGGCGTCTTTCAATTTTGGTATTAATATTTTAGCGACTTTTTCGTCAATAATAGTCTCTATATCAAACCAGTCAGACCGGAAAAGACTCGATACTGTCGGCTTCTTCATAGCCGGCAAAAGAGAAATAATTTTGTTTAAGTTATCCGAGGATACGTTCATTTTAAGCCCGGCCTTGCCTTCTGCCGAAACCGCGCCTTTTAAAAGTAAAGCAAGATTTTCTATTGTCTTCCTTATGGCCTTGTCTTTCCATGATAACTTATTGGCTATTAACCGGGTAGTGGATTCGTAAACCGTATCGATTATTCGAAGATTCTGTTCTTTTAAACTGCGGCCTGTTTCGGTAAGTTCAACTATCCCGTCAATTATGCCGCTTCCCACTTTGGCTTCGGTCGCGCCCCAGCTAAATTCCACCTTTGCATCTACCTTGTTTTTCCTCAGATAAGCTTTAGTAACATTCACTAACTCGGTGGCCAGGCGCTTTCCTTTCAGGTCTTTGGGATACCGTATCTTAGAAGATTCCGGAACCGCCAGCACCCACCTTACCGAACCTAATGTCTGCTTGGCATAAACCAAGTCTACAACCCTTACAACTTTTGAATTATTCTCTCTTACCCAATCACTCCCGGTGATACCACAGTCAAACGCTCTTTCTTCAACAAACCGCGGTATGTCCTGGGCGCGCAATAGACCAACTGAAATATTTTCATCGTCAATAAAAGGAGAATATGATCGTTTCTTGATAATAATATTAAAGCCTGCCCTTTTAAAAACATCAACTGTTGCGGTTTCAAGGCTTCCCTTGGGGATAACTAATCGAAGTTTCATTTTCGTTAAACTCCTGCCTTTTGTCAGTGCGGAGGCTATCCCGCATTGACGTTTTTAAAAACGCTGTATTATACCGTTTCCCGCTTTAGATGTCAAATCTCACCGGCCGGCACAGACAAATTTAGCCTCTTCGTAAACCCGGCGCAAGGATATTTTGAACTTATCAGCTAATCTTTTGCAATCCTCATACTCAGGAGAAATTGTATTTACTTTATTGCCCAAATAACCAATCTTTACCCGGATGGTGCCGTATCTTGTCTTAACAGACTTTATCTTTCTTTTTAGCTTATATCTCGTTACCTGATAATACCTTATCCCAAAGGTAGAAGTTTCTTTAAATATTACCGAAATTATTTTCTCAACAAGCTCATTTTTAGACAAAACAGTAAGCAGGACACCGGGCCTTGTTTTTTTCATCTGGACCGGAATAATACACACATCTAAAGCACCCTTTTTCAATAATTTTTCAAATAAACTTTCATAACTCAACGGCAAAAGATCGTCGATGTTGGTTTCGATAACTGTGATATTGTCTTTAACCATATAAGCACATCTCTTATCTAATGAAACGTCAATGAATATAAGCTACTGCGTGAGCTGGATCCCGCACTAATTTTCTGCTTTGAGTATTCCTTTTTAAAAAATTAGTGCGGGATAAATTCAGACAAATCCCGAAACTTCGGGATGTCTTCATTTATTTATTCACTAAACTGGCAAAATAACCCGCCCCAAATCCGTTATCAATATTAACTACGACTACACCGGGACTGCAGGTATTCAACATGGTCATCAGAGCTGCCATTCCTCCAAAGCTGGCGCCGTAACCAACGCTGGTCGGCACAGCTATTACCGGACATGCCGTAAGTCCTCCGATTATACTGGCTAACGCACCTTCCATCCCGGCAACAACAATTACGACCTTTGCCTTTATTAAAAAACCTTTTCCGGCCAACAGCCGGTGAATTCCGCAAACACCCACGTCAAAAAGACCCTTGACTTTATTTCCCATAACTTGAGCGGTTACTATCGCCTCCCGGGCTACTGCTGCATCGCCGGTACCGGCAGTAATAACCAGGATTAACCCTTTTTTGCGCCGTGGTCTTTTGTTTTCAACAAAGACAATTTTAGCTGTTTTATCAAATTTAGCCCGGGGGTATTTCTTTTTAAGCTCAAGATAGACAGGTTCGCTAGCCCGGGTGGCAAGCAGGGTAGAGCCGTGTGAGATAACCGCAGATGCAATGTCTAAAATCTGCGGCAGGGTTTTACCCTGGCAATATAACACTTCTGGAAAACCTTTTCTAATTTGACGATGATGGTCAATCTTGGCAAAACCGATATCCTGATAAGGTAATTCTTTCAATAATTGAAAAGCCTTTTTTGCAGAAATTTTACCCGAGGAAACATTTTTTAATAATTTTTTTATTTCGGTGCTGGAATATGTCATTTGAATATACACTAATTACCACGGATTACACACGAATGCTGATAGGTGATAGCTCATAGCTGATAGGTAAATGACGATATTTAATGTCACCTATCACCTATGACCTATGAGCTATGACCTAACTTATTTGTGGTAATTCCTGTCCAAATTTAACAGTTTGGCAATTTGGCAATTTAGTTAAGGCTGTAAAATATCGCTGGTGGCCTCAGCAATATTGGCTAAATGATCTCCCATTTTTTCAAAATTATTCAATAGATCTAAAAACACTATCCCGCTTAAAACATAACATGTGCCCTGATTAAGCCTCTGGATGTGATTTTGCCGAAGCTGCTTATAGAGCGAATTGACTTTACCCTCCCGCGCCAGAACTTCCTGGGCTAAAGAAAAATCATTGGCCTCAAATGCCCGGAATGTCTCATTTATCATTTTGTCTACCGCGTCATACATCCGGTGAAGCTCTTCAACAGCCATCTTGGTGAAGGAAAGTTTTTTGTTTATTTCTCTTTCAGCCAACTCCGCTAAGTTCTCAGCGTGATCACCTATTCGTTCTATATCATTTACCGCATGCATTAAAGCAGGCAATTGCTCTGACTGACGGGAACTTAGATCTCTTTCGGAAATTCTTACTAAATAATGAGTAATGGCTTCCTGAAGATTATCAACTGCCGCCTCCTGGGGGGGAATTTTTAAAAGGCTTTTTTTATCTTTGTTAAAAAATCCATTCATCCCATTCCTGACCATTTCCCGGGCAATACTGAGCATACGCAATATTTCCTTTCGAGTCTGTTCAATAGCAATTGAAGGCGTATTAAGAAGATGCTCTTCTAAGTAACGCGGGCCGCCCTCGGCAATTTTATCTTCGCCGGGAATAACTATTCTAATTACTTTAACCATTAAACCTACAAACGGCAAAAGAAAAATAGTATTTGCTATATTAAATATGGTATGGGCATTGGCAATTTGCCGGTCAATGCTGCCGGAATTAAAGCTTAAAAAGCCGGTTAACCACTGGATAAAATTTACATAAAAAGGAAGGATTGAAAAAACCATCATTGCCCCGATAACATTAAATATAACATGGGCCAAAGCCGCCCGTTTGGCATTGAGGGTTGCTCCGATAGAGGCCAAAGATACCGTTACACAGGTACCGATATTGCATCCCAGTAAAATCGGTATAGCGGCCCTGAAAGAAAGGCCGGCTACCGCCAGGGCCATAACAATTCCGATAGTAGCACTACTGCTTTGGAGAATCATCGTTGCAACCAAGCCTGCTAATAAGGCCAAAAATGGATTATTGCTGAAACGCATAAAATAAGCCTCTAATACGCCGCTTGCCCTTAAGGCAGTCATTGGCGACTTCATAATCTGAAAACCTAAAAACAGGATTCCAAATCCCAGTATAAACTGGCCGGTATCTTTAATTATTTTCTTTTTGGCAAACAGGTTTAATGCCAGTCCGGCCCCAATAGCCGGAAGGGTATACTGGGTAATCTTAAAGGCAATTAATTGAGCGGTAACAGTAGTGCCGATATTCGCGCCCATAATAACTCCGACAGACTGGGTTAAGGTCATAAGCCCGGCATTAACAAAGCCAACTACCATTACCGTAGTAGCGCTTGAAGACTGGATCAAAACCGTTATCCCGGTCCCTAGTATAACCCCTTTTATCGGCTTATCAGCCAGGATTTTCAGAATTTGACGCAGCTTAGCGCCGGCTATCTTTTGCAGACCTTCACCCATTAGATGTATTCCATAAATGAACAGCCCCAGCCCGCCGATAATATTAAACACAACATCTAACGCGCTTAT
>JAYEPI010000036.1:0-6026 GCA_034723835.1 Candidatus Omnitrophota bacterium
CAAAAGAAGATGTTCATCGCTTCTGCGATAATAAAAACCACAACATCCAGCAGCTTTTGAATGTGTGGGTTGTCCCTCCGGATAAAACTTTTTCCTGTAATTTCTCAAAACCCGGCCCTTTTTCTAAGCAGTAGGAATTAGGCCGTCCCTAAAAGGGTTACACTGCGCCATTTATTATTTTGTTGTATAAAGGAGTTAGAATAAGCCAGGGTGGCACTTCGAGGAATGGCCCCATAACCCCAGAAGGGTTGACAAAAGTGCTTGAGTCAAGTAGGGTTTAGTGATATGATTATGACGGGCAGGAGAAAGAACCCCATGGCGTTTAAACCTAAATATACCATAACAGATGAAATTTTAAACAATCTTACAGCTATTGCCTCAGCGCGAGAAATTATAGAGCAGGCGCGTTTAATTCCACAGTGGGAAGCAAAGCTAAGAAGACAGGCCATGTTGCACAGTACTCATTCTTCGACTGCTATAGAAGGCAATAAACTGACTCTTAAGCAAGTAGAGGCCTTAGTCGAAGGTAAAACGATAGTTGCTACAAATAAAGACAAACAAGAAGTATTAAACTATCTCAAGGCATTAGAAAGAATTCCTACTCTTGCCCAAAAAGGTGAATTCAACAGGAAAACCCTGTTGAATGTACACAAACTGATTACTGATAATACACTAAAGAATACTTCTGACTGCGGTGTATTTAGAAATGTACAGGTCTATGTGGGCAAAAGAATTTTTGATGGAACAGGTTTTAAGGAAGTAGTTGAATATATGCCACCTAAGACAGAAAAGGTTCCAAAACTTGCAGATGAATTTCTCCGGTGGCTAAATCTTGGAGAAACGTGGAAGATAAATCCTGTTTTGTTGGCCGGTAACGTTCACTATGAAATTGCCAGAATACATCCTTTTATTGATGGGAATGGCAGGACAGCCCGGTTGTTTGCTACGCTGGTACTTTATTTAAGCGGCTTTGACCACAGAAGGCTATTTGCTCTGGATGATTACTATGATAGAGATAGAAACACCTATTATGCTGCGCTAAAAACAGTTGATAAGAAAACCCGGGATTTAACAAAGTGGCTTGAATATTTTACTGCTGGAGTTGCATTTTCTGTAAATGAGGTAAAAAACGCGGTGTTAAGATTAGGCCCTAAGGCAAAAAGAGCGATAGAACCTCAAATTGTTCTCACGCCGCGACAGATGAAAATTGTAGAATTTATCAATAGTCATAGTAAGGTAACAAATAAAGACCTACAGAGTCTCTTTAAAATCTCAGCCCAGGCAGTTCATAAAGAATTAGTTAAATTGGTTGGCCTAGGGGTGATTGTACCTCAAGGACAAGGTAGAACATTGCATTATATCCTGAAGGTTGATGATTAGGTTGATGATTAGGTTGATGATTATAATGAAATTTATGTAGTGAAAGATGTGGTAAAAGAGGTATTTTAAACACAAAAATAGTAGTATCCCTTTTATTACGAAGTTTTGGCATGCGTTCATTTTAAAACATATGACACTAAAAAAAGTTATTGAAAAATGCAGTGCGTTAAGTATTTACGAGAAACGTTTCACTACTGATACGTATTGTGAGCGTGTTTTTTATAGCAAGGATACCAAGAAATGGGATGAAATATTTATCAGTATCTTTGGCCAGCCAATAAAACCCGCGGGAATAAACCCCACTAAAGAGAACTTGCTCTTGACTGAAGATTACGGCGGAATCTATGGCAACCAGACGCTGTATAAAAAAGAGTTTGATAATCTTACGGCAATTGCAATGTTTTGGCCGTGGCAAGACGGCCTTCACACTACATTAAAGATGGCAGTTTTAGAAAAGTAAAGTTTTTTATTTTGGGCTTGACAAGATGAAAAGGGTAGGCTATACTTATTGATGAAGATAAATATATCTATAGGTTTGACCGGAAGGTGATTGAGATGCCGGACAGAGATGTTGATTTTTTCAGGGCGCTTTCAGATATCACGCGGCAGATTATTCTGGAACTCTTAACAGAGCACGAAAGATGCGTGAATGAACTCTGTGAGGAGTTTGAGGATATGACTCAACCAACGATATCTCATCATCTACAGATATTGAAGCATTGTAATTTAGTAAGTACACAGCGTAAGGGTAAGATGATATATTATTCAATAAATAGAAGGATATTAAGGAATGGATTTGAGGATTTCATTGCCAGATTTAATATAGAGATGCTCTAATTTTTTTATTCTTTTATATCGAAGTATTTAAATATGTAATTACGAAAAATTTACGGGTACATAATGTTCCGATAGCTAAACGCTGCGAAAATTTAGAATAAATTTTCTTGCAGCTATCGGAATAAATTCGGACAGATAACTTACGAAAATCAAAGATTTTCGTAAGTTATGTCCTCATTTAAAGGAGGTGAATTAAAATGGGTTTTGATAAATTTACCCTAAAGGCACAGAATGCATTAGAAGAGGCGGTTAATATAGGCCGTGACCGCCGCAATCAAGAAATAGGCGCAGCACATCTTTTGCTTGCGCTTTTAAAGCAGGAAGACGGGATAACAGAAGCAGTATTAAAAAAGATAGGCCTGTCCCCTGTCTCTTTTATCAATGACCTGGAGTCTATTCTTTCAGGACTATCCTCAGTGGAGGGTGAAACAGCCGGGGCCTATTTTTCGAACGACCTGCATAATATATTAAGAATAGCCCACAAAGAAGCGTCATTTTTGAAAGATGAGTATGTTTCAAGCGAGCATTTATTGCTGGCGGTTTTACAGACTAAAAACACAGAACTTATTAACTTATTTAAAAAATACACTGTAGACAGAGATGTTGTATTGAAGGCCTTAAAAGAATTCAGAGGCGTTCATAAGGCAGCAAGCAGGAATGCCGAGGAAAAATACCGGGCGCTGGAAAAGTTTGCCCGGGATCTGACCGATCTTGCCCGCAGGGAGAAATTAGACCCGGTGATAGGCCGGGATGATGAAATAAGAAGGCTTATTCAGGTTCTTTCCCGAAGGACAAAGAACAACCCGGTTTTAATCGGAGAGGCCGGAACAGGAAAAACCGCGATTGTTGAAGGATTAGCCCGCCGGATAGTGAACCAGGATGTGCCTACTTCTATTAAAAACAAAAAGATAATAGCCTTAGACATAGGTTCGCTGGTGGCCGGGGCTAAATTCAGGGGTGATTTTGAAGACAGGCTTAAGGCGGTGCTTCATGAAATCGAGAAATCGGAAGGTCAGATAATACTTTTTATTGATGAACTGCATACCCTGGTTGGGGCAGGCCAGGCCGAAGGGGCTATAGATGCCTCAAATATGCTTAAGCCCGCGCTTAGCCGGGGTGAATTGCGCTGTATAGGGGCTACAACGCTTGACGAATACAGAAAACACATAGAAAAAGACAAGGCATTGGAAAGAAGATTTCAGCCTGTTTTTGTCAAAGAGCCCGGGGTTGAGGACACTATTTCCATATTAAGGGGTTTAAGGGAAAGATATGAGATTTATCACGGTGTGCGCATAAAGGATAATGCCCTGATTGCCGCAGCCGGTTTATCCGACAGATATATAACCAACCGTTATCTTCCGGATAAGGCGATAGACCTTGTTGATGAAGCGGCGTCAAAATTAAAAGTGGAGATAGACAGCCTTCCGACAGAGATCGATGAAGTAGAGCGCCGGCTTATGCAGCTTGAAATAGAACAACAGGCCTTGAAAAAAGAAAAAGATGCCCCTTCAAAAGAAAGATTGCAAAAAATAGAAAAGGATATAGTTTTGCTAAAAAAAGATTCTTCTTTGATGAGGGCCCGCTGGAGAGGCGAAAAGGAAATAATAGAAAATATAAGGAGAATAAAAGAGGACATCGAGCGCTTAAAGATTGAAGAATCGCATGCTGAACGCCGGGGGGATCTCGGTAAAGTAGCCGAGATCCGCTATGGAATGCAGGCAAAGCTGGATAAGGAGCTCAAAAACCAAAAGGATAAATTAGCTAAATTCCAGAACGGAAATCAGATGCTCAAAGAGGAAGTAAACGAAGAAAATATCGCCGAGGTAGTTTCCCGCTGGACCGGGATACCGCTGGCCCGGCTTATCCAGAGTCAAAAGGATAAGTTTATTTCCATGGATGAAATTCTTAAAACAAAGGTTGTGGGCCAGGACGAGGCGGTTGGGCTTATTTCTGATGCCATAAGGCGTTCACGAAGCGGCCTTGGAGATCCCCAGAGGCCGATAGGTTCGTTTATGTTTCTTGGGCCGACCGGCGTGGGCAAAACTCATCTGGTAAAAAATCTGGCCTTGTTTTTATTTGACGATGAAAAGGCCCTTGCCCGGATTGATATGTCGGAGTATATGGAAAAACATTGCGTAAGCCGCCTTATCGGGGCCCCTCCGGGCTATGTCGGTTATGAACAGGCCGGTCAGTTGACCGAGGCCGTAAGAAGAAGGCCCTATACAGTAGTGCTTTTTGATGAGATTGAAAAGGCGCATCCGGATGTTTTTAATATACTGCTGCAGATTCTTGACGAAGGCCGCCTGACCGACGGCCAGGGACGGGTAGTCAATTTTAAAAATACTATTATTATAATGACTTCCAATATAGGCAGCCGGATTATCCAGGAATTGAGCAGTCAAATCCGCGTTAAGGAGGAAATTCAGATATTACTGAAGAAAACTTTTAAACCGGAGTTTTTAAACCGGCTTGACGAAATTATAATATTTAATAAATTAGAAAGGCGGCATATTGAACAGATAGTCGATATTCAACTGCAGGAACTAGAACAACGGCTCCGGGAAAAATTTATAAAAGTTTTGATTACAAACAGGGCGAAAAAAGAAATTGCCAATGAGGGTTTTGACCCCTGCTTTGGTGCGCGGCCGCTTAAGCGGCTTATCCAGAAAAGACTTTACAACCTTATTGCCTCAAAGCTTCTAAAAAATGAAATCAAGGAAAGATCCTCTATCATTATAGATTATGACGAGAAAAAAGGACGGTTTATCACAAAAAATACCGGGTCTTGACTTCACGCCTAATGAGTGTTAAAATCTTTCTCATCGCTTCGTGCCATTCTCTAAAATTGCGCGTTTACTAAAACATGCTTATCCAATCCATCGCCATATTCATTTTAGGTTTGGTTTTCTTGATAGCCGGAGCCGAATGGCTTGTTCGGGGATCCTCAAATTTTGCCGGTGCTGTCGGGATAAAACCGGTTATTATTGCCCTGACTTTTATTGCCTTCGGGACATCGGCTCCTGAGGCCGCGGTAAGCATAATAGCTGTTATCAAGGGCGCAAGCGATATTGCCTTAGGCGATGTTGTCGGCAGCAACATCGCCAATATCGGTTTGGTATTAGGTCTAGCGGCGCTGGTTTCACCGTTAAAGGTAGAAAGGAGACTCTTGAAAAGGGAGTTTCCGGTAATGCTGGCTGCGGCGCTCATTTTCTATCTGATGGCCCTGGATTTAAGGATTAGTTTTTTTGATGGACTAATCCTTTTAATTGGGCTAATATTGTTTATTGGATTTTTATTTTTAAAGCCTGAGCTGGTTCCGGATATTGAGGAGAGCGCCCGGGCGATTTTAAGCGGAAAGAACAGAACTAAATTTGGGAATTTTCTAATAGGCCTGATTGGCCTGGCTGTTTTATTATCCGGGTCTTATTTGATGGTCCGCTCCGGCACGCTTATTGCCCGGGCCCTGGGGATAAGTCAGTGGATTATAGCCCTGACTATGTTTGCCATCGGGACGTCGCTGCCCGAACTGGCTACTACTGTAATGAGCGCTTTTCGCAAAAGGGCAGATATTGCCATAGGAAATATTATCGGGAGTAATATTCTTAATATTTTATTTGTAATCGGCATAGCCGGCATGGCCGGATCTTTGACCATAGATCCTCGGGCCTTAAGGTTTACTTTCCCGGTAATGCTGGCTTTTAGCGCAGCTTTATTTCCGTTAATGAAGACAGGTTTTGTAATAACCAGATTAAAAGGGGCAGGCTTAGTTTTAGGTTATGTTGCCTTCTTGTTTTATCTGGTGAAGTAGC
>JAYEPI010000036.1:6036-15340 GCA_034723835.1 Candidatus Omnitrophota bacterium
CTAATTTCTAATTGCTAATTGCTCTAAAAAATGACCAATGACCCAATAACCAATAAGATGGCTAATAAATAGAATTTGGGCATTGGTTAATTGGGCATTGGGAATTCATTAGAAATTAGGTCAATTAGAAATTTAATAAAAATGTACTTTTGCTAAAAAGAGGATAGCAAGGATGTCTTATCTTGTATTAGCCAGAAAATTTAGGCCTCAAGTCTTTGATGATATAATTGGCCAGGACCATATAGTTACTACCCTGAAGAACGCTATCCGGAGCAATCGCCTGGCTCATGCCTATTTATTTTGCGGCCAGCGGGGCGTGGGTAAAACATCGGCTGCCAGGATCTTAGCCAAGGCCTTGAATTGTGTTCAGGGGCCGACTGTTTCACCCTGCGGGAAATGCGAGGCCTGCAAAGAAATAACCTCTTCGATTAGTCTGGATGTCTTAGAAATAGACGGGGCCTCTAACCGGGGAATAGACGAAATTAGAAATTTAAAAGAAAATGTGAAGTTTACCCCGGTTAGGGGAAAGTTTAAGATATATATCATAGATGAAGTTCATATGCTGACCGAGCCGGCATTTAATGCGCTTCTTAAGACCCTGGAGGAACCGCCGGCCCACGTAAAGTTTATTTTTGCAACCACCCAGCCTTACAAGTTGCCTTTGACCATTCTTTCCCGCTGCCAGAGATTTGATTTTAGAATGATTTCTATGGATAAAATCCTGGCTAAGCTGCGGGAAATAATCAACAAAGAAAAGTTAAAGATTAAGGATGATGCGCTGTTTTATATAGCCCGGTCTTCTGAAGGGAGCATGAGAGACGCTGAGTCCGTTCTTGATCAGGTAGTTAGTTTCTCCGAAGGAGAGATCGGTTTTGAGGATGTAATATCTGTTTTGGGCATATTTGACCAGCGTATTCTATTTGAGTTTACTCAGGCTGTGGTTAGCCGGGACAGCCGGGGTTCGCTGAACGTAATCGGCCGGTTAGCCGATAGCGGCAAGGCCAGTGACCGGTTTTTGGTCAGCCTGGTGGATTATTTTCGCAATCTGATGATGGCTGCGTTGAACGGCGAACCATCCGAGCTGATAAATCTGCCGCCGGAGTCTATCAGCCAAATAATTACCCAGGCGCGTTCATTTTCTATCGAGGAGCTTATTTATATTATTAATCTTTTAACCAATGCCCAGCTGTCGATAAAAAGAGGGGTTTCGGCAAGGATAGCCCTGGAGATAGCCGCGGTAAAGATAGCCCGCCGGGGAACGATTTGTTCTCTTGATGAAGTTTTAGACAGGATGAACAGACTGGAATCAAAATTGGAAGACTCTGGTGAGGTTACCGAGACTCTTCCTGAATTTACAGAAAATTCCGACAAGCCCGCTGAAAACCCCGCTGAACCGCCTGTGGAAGAATCTGCTTTTAATCTGGCAAAAGTTAAGCAAGTCTGGCCGGAATTGCTGGAAAAGGTGAAGAGCCAGAGGATGTCAGTAGGCGTATTTTTAGAAGAGGCAGAACCGGTTAAGATGGAGGACAATCTGATAACTTTAGGCTTCCCGCCCGGGTTGTCATTTCATAAAAAAAACTTAGAGGATATAAAAAACAAGGATATCATTGAACAAAGCCTTAGTCAGCTATTGGGGCAAAAAGTAAAGATTGATACCTCGGTCATTGATCAGCCGGCCGGTAGGGCAGTACCTAAAAAGCCCGCAAGCGGTTCTGTGCCGATTATCCAATCTGCCCTGGATGTATTTAAAGGAAGGATTATCGGGGAAGATGGGCGTTTATAACGAAGTAATAGAAAGATTAATAAAAAAATTAGCAAGGTTCCCGGGGATAGGTTTTAAGACGGCCGAAAGATTGGCTCTTCATATTCTTAAATCCCCAGCCCAGGAGGCAAAAGCCCTGGCTAATTCGATAATAGAAGTGAAGGAGAGAATAAATTACTGTATGGCCTGCAATAATCTTTCCGAGACTCCGCTTTGCCAGATCTGCCGCAGCGAAAACAGAGATAGATCTGTTGTTTGTGTGGTTGAAGAACCGAGTGATATTGCGGCTGTTGAAAAAACCCGTGCGTTTAACGGTGTATATCATGTTTTATTGGGAGCGCTTTCGCCGTTAGACGGCATAGGCCCGGATGAATTAACGATAAAGCAGCTTCTAGAGCGGATAAAATCAGGAGGGATTAAAGAAGTTATAATTGCCACTAACTGTGATGCCGACGGAGAATCCACAGCGCTTTATTTAGTCAAGGTTATCAGGCCGTTGGGAGTAAAGGTAAGCCGTATTGCCCGTGGTATTCCAGTGGGCAGCAGCTTGGAATATGCTGATCAAGCGACATTAGGCAAAGCTATGGAGGGAAGAAAAGAGCTCAATTCTTGACAACAGGCCGGTTTTTTGGTATGTTAAATGAGCAAATAACTTATTGTGCGAGCTTACCCTTGACATCAAAGATGTCAAGGGCCAAATTCGTCCCGAAGCTTCGGGACTCATTTGAGGAGGTAAAAAATGGGAACAATAGAAGCGATTAAAAAAGGTTTTGGTCTTGCCGGGAAGAACTGGAATTTAATATTTATACTGCTTTTTCTTAATATTTTTTCAAATGCAATTGGCATTCCGCTTAGATCCGTAGAGGGTTCTTCTCCATCTCCGATGAAGGTAATAATTGGCGCCGGGACTATTTTATTATTTTTAGTTTTGAGCGTTTTTATCCAGGCCGGTCTTTTAGGCTGCGTCCGGGATATAATTAAAAAAGGCGCGGCCAATTTAAACGATTTATTCGCGCTGGGAAAAAAATTTTTCTGGCGTCTGCTTGGCCTGGGTATATTAATTGGCCTTATAACCGGGCTATTGCTTGTATGTTGCCAGGGTAGTCTTGCTTTATCAAGAGAGGTCTTTGGCAGCGTTGTTCTTAAATCGTTAGGCCTTTTCATTTCTATAATTCTCGGTGCTGCCGCAATATGCGCAGGTGTATTCTTTTTTTATGCGCCGTATGTCTTAATAAATGAGGAATGTGGAATTATTGAATCTATGCGCAGGTCAGTAGGCTTTGTCAGGAGATTTTTAGGCAGTGCCTTAGGAACCCTGGCCCTGGTGATATTGATTGTTTTTGGCGCTACTATTGTACTGGGCTTATTACTTATGCCCTTAGGGGCCTTCCGGCAAATAATAGGAGCAATTTTGGGTAGCGGGATTAATGCCTATCTGGGAATAGTAGCTATGGTCACATTTATGAGTTTGTATCTGGGCTTGGCTGGCTCGAGAGAATAAATTTATATATCCACAAATGAGCACAGATATTAAAAAACATCTGTGCTAATCTGCGTAGCAAAGGAATGATGAAAGATTTAATAGAGATTCGCTGGCATGGAAGAGGAGGACAGGGGGCAAAGACCGCTGCCCAGTTTTTAGCAGAGGCAGCTTTGGGCGAGGGTAAATATATTCAGGCATTTCCCGAGTATGGTCCGGAAAGGGCAGGCGCGCCGATAAATACCTATACCCGGATTAGTCCGCAGCCAATAAGAATTCACTCCGGAGTCAAACATCCTCAGGCAATGGTTATTATCGACCCGACATTAGCTGTGCCTTCAATCCTGGAGGGTTTGAGCAAAGACAGCATTGTTGTTATAAACTCACCGGATAGTCCCCGGGCCTTAAGAGAAAAATTAAATTATAAAGACGGTAAGTTAGCCGCAGTAGACGCTACTGCGATTTCACTGGAACTTATCGGCATTCCAACGCCCAATACACCTATGCTTGGCGCGTTTCTTAAGGTCTTTCCTATTCTGTCAATAGATGTAATAACTGAAAGAATAAAAGCCAAATTTTTAAAAAAACTTGGGGCCCAAAAAACCCAGGCGAATATCGAGGCCGTTAAAAAGGCCTATGAAAAGGTAAAAATAGGATGAGTGAAACAGAAAAAAAAGGCTGGAAGCAAATACCAATCGGAGGATTAATTGCCCGGCCCGGGACAGCCAAAGAATATAAAACAGGTGACTGGCGGACGTTTAAACCCGTACGCAATGAACCCAAATGCATTAATTGTTTGATTTGCTGGGCATATTGTCCGGATTCCTGCATTATGGTTAAAGACGGCAAGATGCTTGGTTTTAATTATGATTATTGTAAAGGGTGCGGGATATGCGCATCTGTTTGTCCGGTGAAATGTATTACGATGGAGAAGGGGTAATTTTAATAACTTAAATAGCTTAGTTTACAGTTTACAGTTTACGGTTTACGGCTTACGGTTAAGGGAAGGAAATGAATAAACTTATAGCGTTGACGGGTGACCAGGCGGCAGCCGAGGCAATGAGACAGATTGAACCGGATGTTGTCGCTGCTTATCCGATTACGCCCCAGACAGAGATAGTTATGAATTTTTCCCAGTTTGTAGCTGACGGCCGGGTTAAAACAGAGATGATTTCGGTTGAATCAGAACACAGCGCAATGAGCGCCTGTGTGGGTGCTGCAGCTGCCGGTGCGCGGGCAATGACCGCTACCTCAGCTAATGGATTGGCTCTTATGTGGGAGATAGTCTATATTGCGGCTTCTACCCGGCTTCCAATTGTGATGCCGACTGTAAACAGGGCATTGTCTGCGCCGATTAATATCCATTGCGACCATTCAGATACAATGGGAGCGCGTGATTCAGGCTGGCTTCAAGTTTACTGTGAAAATGCCCAGGAAGTTTATGAGAGTATTATCGCGGCAGTAAGGATCGCCGAGCATAAAGATATCCAACTGCCGATAATGGTCTGTCAGGACGGATTTATTACCAGTCATGCTGTCGAAGGCCTGAAAATTTTTGATGATAAAAAAGTAAAGGCATTTATCGGAGAATATAAACCCCGGTTTTCTCTTTTAGATATAGATAATCCTGTTACTGTGGGACCTTTGGACTTGCAAGATTACTACTTTGAACATAAGCGGCAGCAATCAGAAGCAATGAAAAATGCGCTTACCATAATACCCGGGGTATTAGGAGAATTTAATAAAGAGTTTAAAAGAGACTATGGATTGCTTGAGGCCTATAGATTAGATGATGCCGAGATAGCCGTGGTTGTGATGAGTTCTACCGCGGGCACGGCAAAGGTGGTAGTGGATGATCTTAGGACAAAAGGTCTTAAAGCAGGGCTTTTAAGGCCGCGTTTTTTCAGGCCATTTCCGAAAAACGAGATTGTAAAACAGCTTGGCGGGATAAAAGCGGTTGGCGTGCTGGATAGAAGCGAGTCTTTTTCTACCCAGGGAGGCCCGTTGTTTATAGACATTAGATCCGCATTCTATGAATCGAACAAGAAACCTTTAATCAATAATTATATTTTTGGTTTAGGCGGCCGCGATATAGGCACAGAAGACATAGAGGGCGTTTTTGAGGATTTAATTAAGGCAGTAAAAGATAATAAAGTTAGGAAAATAGTTAATTACTTAGGAGTGCGTTAATGGCGAATTTAAAAGAACTTTCCCGCAATATTCCCGATCGGCTTTCAAGCGGCCACAGGCTGTGCGCGGGGTGCAGTGCCTCGATAGCAGCCCGTCAGATATTAATGGGAACTGAAAGCCCGGTAGTAGTAAGTTGTTCTACAGGCTGCCTTGAGGTTGCTACTACTATTTACCCCTATACTGCCTGGGAAGTCCCTTTTATTCATAATGCATTTGAAAATGTAGCGGCCACCATAAGCGGTGTTGAGACAGCTTACCAGGCATTGAAAAAGCAGGGAAAAATAAAAAAAGATATAAAATTCGTGGCCTTTGGAGGAGACGGAGGAACCTATGATATAGGTATTCAGTCTTTATCCGGCGCGCTTGAAAGAGGACATAATTTTGTCTATGTCTGTTATGATAATGAGGCCTATATGAATACAGGGATTCAGCGTTCAGGCGCTACCCCTTACGGCGCTTCTACTACTACCGCGCCTGCTGGAAAAACCAGTTTTGGAAAGTCCCAGTTTAGAAAAGATCTCACAGCCATAGTAGCTGCTCATAATATTCCCTACGTTGCCCAGACTTCAATTTCTCACTGGAATGACCTGATTACCAAATCCCAGAAGGCATTCAGTGTTAATGGCCCGGCCTTTTTAAATGTTTTAGCTCCCTGTCCCCGGGGTTGGAGGTTTCCATCGGAAAAGGTGGTCGAGATTTCTAAGCTTGCGGTTGAAACAGGATTTTGGCCTTTGTATGAAATTGAAGATAATAAATGGAAGTTAAATTATAAACCCAAACAGATCCGGCCGTTGACTGATTGGCTGTATTTACAGGGCAGATTTAAACACCTGAAAAAAGAAGAAAACAAAAAGACAGTTGAAGAATTTCAGGCCAATGTTAATAAAAGATGGGAAGAACTCTTGATTAGGTGTGGAGAATCAGGTAAATAGAGGCAGTTATCAGACAGTAGTAACCGAAAAAGGTAAGTTTTGCCCGTTGGATTACAAGATATAATATTTTAAGAGCAAATAAGCCGCTTATAAAAGCTACCAGTGTTCCGAGCAATGCATAGCCGGTAATATCCAAGGTAAGGCAGGTTAAACCTTTCAGTTCATAAATCAAAGCGCCTGAGATTGCTGGTATCGAAGCCAGAAAAGAAAGCCTAAAGGCGCTCTCTTTTTTTATCCCCTTAAATAGCATAGCGCTTATGGTCAAGCCGGAGCGGGAAAGCCCGGGAATGATCGCCAGGCTCTGGCTGATTCCCAGCCAGAGGGCGTCGGTTATGTTCAGATCAGAAAAATCCCTTTTCCCGCTCAAAAATTTCCCGGTAAACAATAAAATCACGCCGTTTACAATGAGCATGAAACAAACCAGGATTGCAGAATCAAAGAGTATTTTAAAAAATTTATTACCCGTCACACCGCATATGCCGGTAATAACCGTGGCAACAGCTATATAAACGAGGATTTTTAAATTTCTTTGCCGGATCAACTTTTTTATATCTTTAAAGAAAAAGACTATTACAGCCAGAAGTGTTCCGGCGTGGAGGATTAAATCTATCAGGTAGCGGTTAGCGCTTAGATTAAGATAATTCTGAAAGATCACCAGATGGCCGGATGAGCTTATTGGTAAAAATTCGGTTAAACCCTGCACCAGGCCTAAGATTAGGTATTTGATTAGCATATTGATAATATATGATAAGCGTGGTGAGATGTAAAGCACTTTCTTAAGCCTTAACCTTAACTTGACTGGAAGCTTATATTGTGTTATTTTAAACGAGCACATAGGTTATGGAGGGACTCAATTATGAAAAAGAAGACAATTTCTGGTGAACACAGTAAGTTGGAAAAAATCTATCTTGGTTCGGATCTGACAGAAAGTCAAAAGAGTCAAAAGAGAAAATTATTTTCTAAGCCGGTCAAGGCAGTTGATGCGGTAAAGACAAACTCGATAGTTGGCCTGCTGGATTCTTATAAGCAGATGTCTATCCAGGCGCGGTTAGTGGGTGAGTGCGCCTCGGTTTATCAGAACATGCTCAAGGATAACTTAAGGCCGACAGTATTTTTGGGGTTGGCCGGTCCGCTTATTGCCGGGGGTTTAAGAAAAGTTATCCGGGACATGATTGCCTACGGTATTGTAGATGTAGTTGTATCTACCGGAGCGATTATTTATCAGGACCTGTATCAGGCGCTCGGCCATAAGCACTATATCGGTTCTCCCGAAGCCGATGATAAGATTTTGCGCGATCTTTTAATCAACCGGATATATGATACCTATGTTGATGACGAGAAATTTGTCAAGACCGACAGCTGGGTGGGGAGGCTTGCTGATAAGCTTGAGCCGCGAGCCTATTCCAGCCGCGAATTCTTAGAATTATTGAGCCGGGAAATCGAAGACGAAGAGTCTATCTTAAAAACCGCTTCTAAATACGGGGTGCCGGTTTTTTCGCCCGCGCTTAATGATTCAAGCATTGGTATTGGATTGACTGACCACTACCACATAAAAAGGAAGCTTGGCCAACCAAAGATTATTATTGATTCTATCAGGGATAATTATGAACTTACCCAGATAATGGTTAAATCTAAGAAGACAGCAGCTGTTTATATTGCCGGCGGCGTACCTAAAAATTTTATTAATGATTCAGTAGTTATGGGTTATGTGTTTGGCAAAAATACCGGCGGGCATATTTATGCCTTTCAGCTTACCACTGATGTGCCTCACTGGGGAGGCTTAAGCGGCAGTACGTTTGATGAAGCCAAGAGCTGGGGAAAGGTTTCTAAAAGAGCCACCAAGGCAATGGCTTTTGTCGAGCCTACGGTATCGCTTCCTTTAGTGGCTGGATATGTCCTGCAAAAGGGGTTGTGGAAAGGCAGAAAGAGATTAAGCCTTAAATGGGATGGCGATATTTTAGAAGAGTTAAATCTTGGTGAGGTTGTAAAAGGATGAAGATAATACTTACCGGCGGCGCGGGATTTATCGGGAGTTGTCTTTTAGAAAAGCTTAATCAAGAAGGGATATCCGACATCTTGATAGTTGATGAACTGGGAGATTCCGGTAAAGAGCGTAACTTGAACGGTAAAGGCTTTAAGGACTGCATAGAAAAGGACGAGTTTTTAAAGCTGGTTATTGATAAAAAAATCGGCAAAGATATAGATGTCCTGATTCATTTTGGCGCCTGCACTTCCACCATTCTTGACGACGAAGAATATTTTATGAAAAATAATTACCAATATTCAAAAAGTCTTTGCTCCTGGGCCTTAGAGAATGAAGTGCATTTTCTCTATGCCTCTTCGGCAGCTACCTATGGGGATGGTCAAAAAGGATTTAGTGATAGTAATGAGGCTACCCTGGGGCTCAGACCACTCAATGTTTATGCCCGCTCAAAACACCTCTTTGATCTCTGGCTGATAAATAATAAGCTGTCTAGTAAAGTAACCGGATTTAAATTTTTTAATGTTTATGGGCCTAATGAATATCATAAAGGTGAGATGAGAAGCGTTATTGCGAAGTCATACGGTAAGATAATCAGAGACGGGAAAATCGGTCTGTTTAAATCTTATAAAAAAGACTATCGGGATGGAGAACAGAAAAGGGATTTTATATATGTGAAAGACGCGGTGGATATAGCCTATTATTTTGTTGAGAACCCTGAAAAACACGGGATATTTAATGTGGGAACAGGACAGGCCAGAACCTGGAATGAATTAGCCTGCGCCATATTTTCTGCTCTAAGTATGAAACCGGCAATAGAATACATTGATATGCCCGAAGGTTTAAGAGAAAGATATCAATATTATACTCAGGCGGACCTTACTAAATTAAGGAACGCAGGTTGCGGGCATGAGTTCTTTGATTTTAGCGCGGCAATAAAGGATTATGTTGGGTTTTTG
>JAYEPI010000037.1:0-4061 GCA_034723835.1 Candidatus Omnitrophota bacterium
TACTAACTCAGGATCTGGATCTGAAGGATCAAGATTATTAGAAAAATTAAGGCTGTTGACCTTGTCTGTAATTTCTATTTCGTTGCCATTATCGTCAGTATCATTGTCATAGCATAATGTATTTCCGTTCTTCAAATAAAATCTTCTGATGGTACCCGGATCATCAATCTTGCTGTTAAAACGCACTTCCGTATCTGAATTCGAAGTTATATCAATATTATCGGCCTCTCTTAAGCCATTAATATGTCTTATATCAGAAGAACCAGCAACATCTCTTCTTACTCCACGAACCATCTTTTCCATTGCGATACTTGCTTTTCTCTGAAGAGGCGCTTCCAGGCCGCATTTTAACCATGTTTCACGGGCCATTAAATAAAAACTCAAACAACCGGCAATTACCACTGCTATTATGCCTGAGGCAACTATAATCTCAATGATTGTTAAGCCTTTCCTGTTTATCATAGCTATGTTAGGGATAAATTAGGGTAATCAGTTCTTCTCCCTGCTGCTGGTCTGCCCCTAACCACTTTTTTTCATCCCAGGCAATGGTTACGGTAACCTTTAAACCGCTACCCTGAGAAGCAACCTGAGTAGTTATAACATCATTAAGCAACTCGTCTACTCCGGCAGTAATAGTATTCTCAACATCATATTCATCTGTCGTACCCACAGAGAAATCCGAATAATCCTGCGCCTTTATTTCTTCCATCTTGGCCCGGAGAAGATTCATTGCCTTTGCTCTATGTTTAACCTTGGCGCTGCCTATCCTGCCGATTACAAAAACACCCAACAGAGAAACAACAACTATTACTAAGATTACTGCTGAAACAAGCACTTCAATTAAACTAATGCCTTTTTCGTTTTTTAATCTAAACATAAATATTTTCAATTCACGTCTCCATGAACACTGCAATGAACCTTATAATTCCCAGTTGTTCCGGCAGTTCCACCCCCGGTATAAGAATATGCTCCGCTGTTAGGGCAAGCGGGCAATATCCCGCCTCTTAAATAATCATCCCAATCACCTACATTTCCAGCAATATCTGTTCCCGATGCTATATTACTATCCAAACCCCACTGCTCTATTGCTGCCTCGATTATCGCCATGTTGCTCTGACACGCGCTTTCCTGGCCAGCTGACCTTGCTTTCATTACATTGGGCATAGCAATACCTATTAAAAAACCTAAAATAGCAACCACTATCAATACCTCTACTAAAGTAAATCCGTTGGGAGATTTTTTCATATTATCACCTCTTTAATATCTGCTTATTCGTTTTCCCTAACTACCGACATTAACTAAGGTTACAAAAATTAAAACAACAGCGCTTCCTGTAATTACTTACATTTACTATTGTTATAACATATCCCTTGTTGTTTTTTTATTATTTTTTTATCATTCCTCCCTAACTTATAATTATAACCCATTTAGCTGAATATAGCAAGACCACCCCCTATCTGTGAATAATATCCGGATTGCCCGGTCAAGCCGGGCAATGACATCCTGAAAGTGTCCATAATATTTTACATTATCTCTATCTGCTTTAATAACCATAGGTTAGATACTCCATTTCCACTCCGGGAGTGGAAATGGGTTTAAATATATTCTCTCACCAGGACTGTGTCGTAATAGCAATACCCTATGGATAGCCGGGGTTTTCCAACCCCGGCCTGTAAGATATTGTATATTATCATAATAACAAAATTTTTTCAATAAAAAAAGGAGGAGAGCGTTCTCCGCCTCCTCCTTTTTGAATTGATCTATAGAAATGTTAACTTTTCTACCCCAACAGTTAGTGAGCGCAAGTTGGAGCAATTGTAATCTGGCCTGTTCCTCCGGCAATGGTGATAACGTAAGGCAGTGTCGCATCAGCCGGGCAATAAGGATCTGTTACCTTTAAATAACCCGCGGTGATCGGATCATAAACACCACTTGCAAAACCACCAACTGCGTTTAAGGTTACATCAGCAGCCGGAATAGCCAAGTTTTCTCTTACCAGATACGTTGCTAATGCCTTTTCAACTTCCTGTTGATTAGCCTGGCAAGCTATTACGTCGGCTCCTGCCCTTGCTCTCATTAAATTCGGAATAGCGATGGCAGCTAACAACCCAAGGATTGCCACAACTATCAGAACCTCAACCAGGGTAAAGCCCTTTGTATTCCCCCTCAATTTCATCATTTCCCTTTTCACCCCCTTTACTTATATAACTCTAATATGCGCAATAAGTAAATTCAACTCTCTAACTAATAATTATATCTCAAAATTGACTTTTTGTCAAGCGAATTATATGTTTTTAAAGTTCCGGAAATACTGCTGTCTATTTTTGGATTAATTCCGATATCTTAAATATCGGTAAATACATACAGACTACGATCCCCCCGATTATCAGTCCTAAAAATGCTATTATTAACGGTTCAATCATCGAGGTAAGCCCGGCTACCGCCGCATCGACCTGTTCATCATAAAAATCAGCGATTTTGGCCAGCATCTTTTCAAGTTCTCCGGTCTTCTCCCCCACAGCAATCATCCTCACTACTAAAGGAGGAAAGATACCGCTTTTGCTTAACGGAACGCTGATGTTTTCACCCTCGCGAATACTGTTCCGGGCATTATCCACGGCAATCTCTACCACCTTGTTGCCGGATGTCTTAGAGACTATATCCAATGAATCCAAAATAGGAACGCCGCTTTTTACTAAAGTTGACAGGGTCCTTGAGAATCTGCTTATCGCTACCTTTCTGATAAGCGCCCCAAAAACAGGCAATTTCAATTTTAGCCGGTCAAACCTGAGTTTACCGCCGGATGTCTTAGCATAACGGCTTAAGAAAAAAAGTCCGGCAATCAACCCTATTATACCTAATAGAAAATACTGTCTCATAAAATCACTTAATGAAAGAAGAATCTGGGTCGGCAAGGGGAGCTTTGCCCCAAATCCTTCATAAATATCCTTAAATACCGGAACTACCTTGATAATAAGAAAAATTGTAATGCATGCGGCTATAATGGTTACTACTGTAGGATAAACAAGCGCTGTCCTGACCCGGCGTATTAAATAACTGGTCTTTTCTAAATATCCCGCCAGCCTGTCTAAAATCAAATCCAGGGTGCCGCTGGTCTCTCCCGCTCTTATCATGCTTACAAAAAGCACTGAAAAAACCTTAGGGTGCCTGCTAAACGCCTCTGACAAACTTTTTCCTCCTTCAATATCATCCCGCGAATTAATAACTATTTCTTTAAAGACCTTATTTTCTACCTGTTCAGATAAAATATCCAAACCCTGCGTCACCGGTATACCGGCATCCACCATTGTAGCTAGCTGCCGGGAAAATATTACCAGGTCGTCGGATTTTACTCCCCGGCTGATCAAGCCCTTTAGGCCGGTAAACCCTTTTTTAGGCTTTTCTTCATTAACCGAGATGATTATCAGGCCTTTTTCTCTTAATGAAACAACAAGAGAGGAAATAGTATCTGCTTCTATCGAAGCGGTAACTGTTTTTCCTGCCTTGTCTTTAGCGACATATTTAAAAACCGGCATCCTGTACCCTCTTAATTCACTATTAAATCCGACAAATCCAAAATCCAAGTACTACCAATATTACCAAATAAATCCCAAACCCAAAATTCCAAATTGCAAGGTAGGCTTTGGATTTGGGATTTTGGATTTATTTTGGTATTGGTAGTATTTGGATTTGGTAGTATTTCATCAACCTCAATTTATTTTTACTCTTCTGTAGTTATCCTTAGAACCTCTTCTAATGTAGTCGTCCCGTTTTTAAATTTCTCCAGCGCGTTTTCCCTCAATAATTTCATACCCTTACTGCAAGCATATTTTTCAATCTCATGGGATGAAGCCCTTTTGATAATCATTTCCCTTATATGATCATCAATAGTTAAAATCTCCAGTGTTCCCATCCGGCCATAATAGCCTGTTTGATTACATAAGTTACAGCCCCTCCCGTGATAAAAGATATTTTTTTTCTCCTCTTTAACTTTAAAACCTACCCTGTCCAGGACCTCCTGAGGGATCTCACAGGGTTCCTTACAATTTGGACAGATTTTA
>JAYEPI010000038.1:0-15092 GCA_034723835.1 Candidatus Omnitrophota bacterium
GTATAGCGGCTAAAAGCCATATGAGCTCTATTGATCAGGATTCGGTTGTCTTGTTTGAAAAGCAGATAGAAAAAGAAAAAAAACCGGCAGTTAAAAAAGAAAAAAAACCGGCAGTTAAAAAGAAGATAAAACCAGCGCTTAAAAAGACAATAAAACCAGCAGCAAAAGAAGGAATAAAGCCGGCACTGAAAAAGGAAGCAGAACCGGTAATAATGGAAGAAAAGGTGATTTTAGAAAAGATTCAGCTTAAAGTCCCGGTCAGGGTAACCGGCCTGGCTATAAAATTAGGCGTGAAACCAAACGAAATTTTAAAAAGACTTTTAAAACTAAATATAATCGTCAATGTTAACAGTTCGCTAGACGAGAATATTGTCAGAATTATAGTTAAAGAATTTAATTATCAGGCAGAGATTTTACCTACAGAGGAGGAGGCTGTTTTTATTGAAGAAACAGAGGATAAGTCAAAGTTGGTTAAAAGGCCGCCAGTGGTTACTTTGATGGGGCATGTTGATCATGGTAAAACATCTCTTTTGGATGCTATCCGCCAAACTAATCTTACCACTAAAGAGGCCGGCAAGATTACCCAGCATATCGGGGCATATGAAGTAATATTAGACAGGGGACAGGTTACTTTTTTAGATACACCGGGTCATGAGGCATTTACTGCAATGCGGGCCCGGGGGGCTAATGTTACCGATATTGTAGTTTTAGTGGTAGCTGCTGATGATGGTGTTATGACTCAAACTATAGAGGCTATTGACCACGCCCGGGCAGCGGACGTTCCAATAGTTGTAGCTATAAATAAAATAGATCTTCCCGGAGCAAATTTACTCAAGATTAAAAGGCAGCTTCAATCCCATGGTTTGACTGCCGAGGACATGGGGGGTGAGACCATTACTGTGGGTGTTTCGGCCAGGACCGAGGAAGGAATAGATGAGCTTTTAGAGATGCTGCTTTTAGAAGCAGAGATGTTAGAGCTTAAAGAAAACCCGGATAAGTCAGCCCGGGGGGTAATTGTGGAAGGAAAGCTTTCAGCCGGCAGAGGCTCGGTGGCTACTGTTTTAGTCAAAAGCGGAACCCTGCGGACCGGAGATATAGTCATTACCGGGCGTTATTATGGAAAGATAAAATCTATGGTTAATGATAGGGGGCAGATGGTAAGTGAGGCGCCTCCGTCTATACCGGTTGAGATTTCCGGGCTTTCCGGAGTGCCGGTGGCGGGAGATAAATTTTTTGTCGTTAAAAATGAAAAACTGGCCAAAGAGATCTCTTCAAAAAGAAAGCTTAAGCTAAGGGAAAAGGAATTAGAGTCAATATCTAGAATTACCCTGGAGGATATTTATAAACAAATCAAGGAAGGAAAAATAAAAGAACTTAATATAATTTTAAAGGCAGATGTGCGTGGTTCGGTTGAAGCCTTAAAAGAATCTCTTGAGAAATTAAGTACTGCAGAGATAAGATTAAAGGTAATACATGTCGGGGTGGGTAAAGTCAATGAATCAGATGTAATGCTGGCTGCTGCTTCTAAGGCGATTATTATCGGTTTTCATATTAAGCGGGATTCGGCGCAGGATGAATTGTTTGAGAAAGAAGGGGTGGATGCCCGGTTTTATGACGTTATTTATGAAGCAATAGCTGATGTTAGGGCAGCGATGGAGGGACTTTTGGAGCCGGGGATAAAAAAGATCGTTCTTGGCCGGTCCGAGGTGCGTCAGGTCTTTAAAGTTTCTAAGATCGGAACGATTGCCGGATGTTCCGTCAAAAAGGGTAAAATGGTCCGCAATTCACGCGCCCAGCTTGTCAGGGCCGGCGCAGTAATTTACGATGGGACAATTAATTCTTTAAAACGCTTTAAAGAAGACGCTAAAGAGGTTGAAGAAGGATTTGAGTGCGGGATTGGTTTTGATAATTTTAAAGATATTAAAGCCAAAGATATTATTGAGTCCTATAAGCTGGAAAAGATAGCCCGGAGACTTTAAAGGCAATTTAACAATTTAAAAGGTAATGTTTAAAAAGATTGTGGAAGGGCCGATAGTTCAGTTGGCAGAACGCTACATTCGCATTGTAGAGGTCAGGGGTTCGAATCCCCTTCGGTCCACCAAAAATTTTGTTTTACAAAATTTTTGGTGAGACCTCGTCAAAAGTCCTTTGGGACTTTTGACGGGTCCACTAACACACAATACACGACGCAATACGAGGGAGGTTTATAATGCTTAGCTTTAACGATTTTAAAAAGATAGACATCAGGATAGCGGAAATCATCGAAGTAAATGATCACCCTAATGCCGATAAGCTCTATCTGGTAAAAATTAAACTTGCCGGCGAAGAACAAGAGATAGTGGCCGGGATTAAGCAGTACTGCACAAAAGAAGAATTAATTGGTAAACAAGCAGTGGTGATAGTGAATATTGAACCGGCTACTATCCGGGGCGTAGAAAGCAAAGCCATGCTTTTAGCGGCAAGAAATGAAAACGCGCTTTCGATACTTACAGTTGATAAGCCGATTGACACTGGAAGCAAGGTGTCTTGATATTATAAATTGTTAACTATATAGAAATACTTAGTTTACGGTTTACAGTTTACGGTTTACAGTAAAAATCATCCAGTTGCATTCGTATAAAAAGAATAGGAATAAATTGTCAATTTAACAATTTAACCCAGGGAGTATTTTAAAGTGGTTATAAAGGCGGTTAGGGGGATGAATGATATTCTGCCTGATGAAATTATCAAATGGCAATATCTGGAGAAAATCAGCCGGCAAGTTTTTGAACTTTACGGTTATTCGGAGATACGAACACCTATTTTAGAGGAGACATCATTATTTATCAGGGGTATCGGAAAAACTACCGACATTGTCTCCAAAGAAATGTATAGTTTTTCTGATTCTAAGGGCCGTAAATTAACCCTTCGCCCGGAAGAAACCGCATCTGTCCTCAGGGCTTATTTAGAACACAGCCTGGACAAGAAGTGCGGGTTTGGCAAGTTTTATTATGCCGGCCCTATGTTTAGAAGCGAAAGACCCCAGTCCGGACGCAGCCGGCAATTTTATCAGATAGGCATAGAGGCTGTTGGTTCATACAGCCCTTATTTAGATTGCGAAGTTATAGATATTCTCCTGAAGGTACTTGCAAAATTGAAAATAGAAGGGTATGTTCTTAAATTGAACAGCGTTGGTTGTAAAAAATGCCGTCCAGGGTTTAAAAAAATTTTAAAAAACAACCTTGCCAAAGACATCAATTTATTATGCCCTGATTGCCGGCGAAGATTTAATAGTAATGTATTTCGTATATTGGATTGTAAAAAATCCGGGTGTAAAACTGCGGTAAGAAAGGCGCCGGCTATACTGAATTATCTATGCGAAGAGTGCAAAACTCATTTTGGAAAAGTAAAACAGGGGCTGGAGTTATTGCGCATCGCTTATAAGTTAGATGCGTATCTGGTCAGGGGGCTGGATTACTATACCAAGACTGCTTTTGAGGTTGAACATCCTTTACTTGGCGCCCAAAATGCCATAGCAGCCGGAGGCAGATATGACGATTTAAGCCTTGAGCTGGGCGGAACATCTTTAGGTGCCTGCGGGATGTCGATGGGAATGGAGCGGGTTTTGATGACATTAGACGCCTTAGGTGAGGGATTGCCTTTGGCTCATAAGGCCAGAGATATCTATCTGGCAATTATAGGTAAAGAGGCGTTTAATCCGGGATATAAAATATTACAGCAATTACGAAATCAGAATCTGAAAGCAGAGATTGATTATCAGGGAAAATCCTTAAAGGCCCAGCTGAGGCTGGCTGGTAAACTGAATTGCAAATATGTTATAATCCTTGGGGAAGATGAGATTAAAAAGAATATAGCTACCTTAAAGAATATGACTACGGGTAAACAGAGCGAGGTTGAGATAACCGAGGTAGCAAACGAGATAAGAAGATTGTTGGACTAATGCTTTGTAGCTGTGGACTATGAGCTGTGAGCGATGAGTTTTTTAACCGTCATTCTGCGACTTGATCGCAGAATCCAGAAAAACGGTATTTGTCTGAATCCTGCGGCCTGCCCTGGAAATAATTAATCCAGGGTTAAACCGCAGGATGACGATAAGGAAGAAACGCGTATATGAAAAGGACACATACCTGCGGTGAACTTAATAAAGAGTGGATCGGCAAAGAGGTAACTTTGTCCGGCTGGGTAAACGGCAATCGTGATCACGGAGAGCTCACGTTTATTGATCTCAGGGATAAAGAGGGCATTACCCAGCTTGTTTTTAACCCCCAGGTCGATAAAGAACTCCATTGGGCGGGTAAACAGCTTAGAAACGAGTATGTAATATCTCTCCGGGGCGTTGTTTCTTTAAGGCCGGAAGGTACGGCTAATCCTAAACTTTCTACCGGTGACATTGAAATTTTGGTGAAAGAACTGGAGGTCCTGAATAAATCCCTCGTTTCTCCTTTTGAAATCACCGATGATGCTAAGATTTCAGAAGATTTAAGATTAACTTATCGATACCTTGATTTGCGAAGGCCGTTGATGCAGAAAAATTTTCGGTTTCGACACAGGGTTTCTCAGTTGGTTAGGAAATTTTTAGATAAACAAGGTTTTATAGAAATAGAAACGCCGGTTCTTACTAAGTCTACTCCGGAAGGCGCGCGTGACTACCTGGTTCCTTCAAGATTAAGCCCGGGTAAATTTTATGCCCTTCCACAATCGCCTCAATTGTTCAAGCAGATTCTTATGGTAGCCGGAGTTGAAAAATATTTTCAGATTGTGCGTTGTTTCAGAGATGAGGACTTAAGGCGTGATAGACAGCCTGAGCATACTCAAATAGACCTGGAGATGTCTTTCATCGAACCGGAAGATATATTCGCTTTGATCGAAGAGATGATCTCAGGGTTGTTTGAAGAGATGTTAAAGATAAAAATAAAGATCCCTTTCCCCCGTATTTCCTATTATGAAGCCATTGATAGGTTTGGGACTGACCGGCCGGATATGAGATTTGAAATGGAATTAGTGGATGTTACCGGGATTGTAAAAAAGAGCGATTTTGAAATATTTAAAGAGGTTATTAATAAAGGAGGCCTTGTCAAGGGAGTAAAAGCCGATGGTTGCGGTGATTTTTCAATTCGCCAATTAGATGATTTAAGAAAATTTGCTTTGGGGCTGGGGGCTAAGGGCCTGGTCTGGTTTAAGATAGGGCAAGACAGGGTTAGCTCGCCGGTAGCTAAGTTTTTTAAGCCGTCGGTGATTGAAGAATTATCCGGGGTAATGGCTGCGAAAAAAGGAGATCTGCTCCTGTTTATTGCCGATAAACCTCCGGTTGTTCATAATTATTTGGCTGAATTACGCCTGCATCTGGCTGGAAAACTTAATTTGACTGCCGCAGGCAAGTATAACTTTTCCTGGATAATTGATTTTCCTCTTTTGGAATGGAATGAGGAAGAAAATAGATTTCAGGCAAGGCATCACCCGTTTACTGCTCCTCAGGATGAAGATTTGTCTTTACTGTTTAATGAACCGGGCCGTGTCAGGGCCAAGGCTTATGACCTGGTATTAAACGGGGTAGAGATTGGCGGAGGCAGTATAAGGATTCACAAACCAGAGCTCCAAAAGAAAGTATTTAAGGCGCTGAAGATGGATCAAAATAGAATTAAAGAGAAATTTGGTTTTTTACTGGATGCGCTGGAATACGGCGCGCCTCCTCACGGAGGAATAGCTCTTGGATTAGACAGGTTATTAATGCTTATGTTGTCTCTGCCCACCATTCGGGATGTAATCGCTTTTCCCAAAACACAGAAGGCCGCTTGTTTAATGACCGGCGCGCCCGATCAAGTTGAGGCCAGTCAGCTTAGGGAGCTTGGCTTGACAACAAAAAGGTGAAAATGTAAAATGAGGACAAAAATAATGCTTACACAAATTTCAAGAAAAAAAGTTACACAGGTTGCGGCAATAGTAATAATTGGCCTGGTTGTCAGCTTAACAGGCTGCGCAAGATTTTCTACCTATAGAGAAGATCGGACCGACCAGAATTTACAAACAGGTAATAGAGGCTGTATTTACGGCCCGAGGCCTCTTGAGCCTTCCGAGAGAAAGAAGGAACGGACCAGGGTTAATATTGAATTTGAAGTGCCGCCGCTGCCGGAATGGAGAAAACATTACTGGACTGACAAAGAAGACAAAGGCAACAAGGGGTATATAGTGAAAAAAGATTTAAGACAGAAGGCTGAAAAGCTGCCCGGGGATGAAACTTTAGAGGATGAAAGTATGGATGAGGGCATATATGAGGATATAGAGGATGAAGGCATAAGGGAAGAAAAACCGTATTTATCGAAATTAAAGGAGATCAAACAAAAACCTCCTGCAGCTTATACCGTAAAAAAGGGAGAAACTCTCCGGGATATCGCCGGGTACCTTCAGATTTATAATGATTCTTCAAAATGGCCCAGAATCTATGAGGCGAATAAAGATAAAATAAAAAATCCCGATTTTATCTATCCGGGACAGATACTTAAAATCCCCCGCGAAGAAAAACAAACCCCGGTTTCCCGGCCGGAAAAAACAGAATGGGTTAAATAAATGTTAAAGCTTAAAGACCGCGGAAAAAAACAAATCCTTTATAAAATATCAATTGCTGTATTATTGGCCTTGACCTTGATAATAACCCTTTCAAGCGCAAAAAGCTACAAGTGGGGGCTAAAAGAGGAAGATGTCAGCTCAACGGATATATACGCGCCGTTTAATTTCTTTTATGTTGATGAACAGTCTACCTTAAAGCTGAAGGCAGAGCAGACAGCAAAGGTAAAACCTGTTTATGATTTTAATCCCGTTGGTTATGAAGAGGTTTTTAAGAAGGTAAATGGTTTCTGTAAAAGGGTAGTCCAATTTTCCGAAGATATTACCTCCGACGAAACTACCGGCCTTTCTATTTCCAATATCAGGCCGGCATTAAACAGTGAGAGCGCTGAAGGAGTTTATGGAAAAATAAAGGAATTAATTAAAGTTGTAATGGATAAAAAAATATTCGGTGAGGTAGATAAAAAAATTGGCGTTATTACTGTCCGCAACACACTGACCAATACGGAAACAGAGCAGGATATAAAAGATATTTTGACGCTCAAAGACGCCAAAAGAGAGGTTGCTTATGAGTCTGAAGGAATTTTCGGGGATAATCGCAGGCTTCGGCTGGAGATTATAGCCTTGATAAGAAACTTTATCAAGCCAAACGTCAGTTATAACCGGGAAGAGACAGCCGGGCGCAGAGCACTCACCGGAGATAATGTCGGGCCGGTTATGAAACGCGTTAAAGAAAATGAATTGATTCTAGCTAAAGGAGAAATAATTACCTCTAAGCAAATAGCTCAGCTGGATGCCCTGGCTAAAAAACAGGCTCAGACTCGTTTACTCTCGGTTAATCTGGGTGTTAGCTTGCTGGTTGTTATTTTTATTATCTTGATATCAGTGTGTATTCGCCGTTATATGGCAAAGATATATAAAAACAATCAGAGTTTAATCCTGGTCTCTTTAATACCGTTTTTAATGGTGGTGATTGCCAAGTTTATAAATTTATCTCAACTTTCCGGATATTTAATTCCGGTAAGCGCCGGTTCAATGTTGACTGCCTTGCTTTTGGAACCGAGATTAGCTGTTGTGGTAGCAGGGGTGCTGGCAATTTTTGCCGGGATTATATCCGGCAATAGCCTATCCGTAGCTATAGTGGCTTTCGTGGGAGGTATTGTCGGCGTCTATTTTATTATCGGGGCAAGGAGAAGGTCACAGCTGATAAAGACGGGTTCAATAGTAGGGGTAGTGAACTTTATCTGTATCATAGGCCTGGGATTGTTAAATAAGGTCGAACCCCAGGTTTTTATTACAAATGGTTCCTGGGGATTTGGCAGCGGTATGGCCAGTGCTGTAATAGTTGGTATTTTTCTGCCAATATTTGAATACCTGTTTAAGGTTACCACTAACATTAGTTTATTAGAACTTTCGGATTTAAATCACCCTTTATTAAAAGAGATGGCTGCCCAGGCTCCCGGTACATATCATCATTCGTTGATAGTCGGTAATCTTGCTGAGGCAGCCAGTGAATCAATAGGAGCTAATTCATTGCTGGCGAGGGTGGCCTCTTACTATCATGATATCGGTAAGATAGAAAAGTCTGAGTATTTCAGTGAAAATCAGTTCCCGAGAGGAGAATCAAAGCATGACAAGCTTACCCCCAGCATGTCCAACCTGATTATCCTTAACCATGTTAAAAACGGTATTGAGCTGGCTGAAAAATATAAGCTGAGCAGGGAAATTATAAATGTTATCAAGGAACATCATGGTACCAGCCAGGTGTTCTATTTTTATAAGAAGGCACTGGAAAAGATAGAAAATGAGGAAGAGCTGGAAGATATGAGCTTTAGGTATCCCGGGCCCAAACCGCAGACCAGGGAATCGGCGATAGTTCTCTTGGCTGACTCTATTGAGGCAGCCTCCCGTTCGCTTTCAGATCCGACACCGGGAAGCATAGAAGGAATGGTCCAAAAGATTATAAATAATAAGTTTATCGACGGCCAGCTGGAAGAATGCGAATTAGTATTAAAAGACATTCATAAGATTGCCGATAGCTTTACCCGTGTTTTAATGGGAATATTTCATACGCGGGTGGAATATCCGGAAAAAGAAGAAAAATCAAAAAAGGCGAAGTTAAATGCGGATAAATATAAAAAATCTACAAAGAACAGTCAAAATAAAAACACAGGACCTGAAAAAAATAGTGGCCGGAATATTAAGGATTGAAGGAAAAACCCGGGCCGAAGTTAGTGTTTTATTGGTTGATAATGCCACGATAAAAAAGTTAAATCGAAAATATAGAGGCTTAAACCGGACTACTGACGTCCTGGCTTTTAGCCAACAGGAAGGCGGATACCGGCAGGGAAATCCAGATTTACTTGGAGATGTGGTTATATCTATTGATAAAACCCTAAGCCAATCCCGCCAATACAAACAACCGTTTAAAAAAGAACTTTGTTTATATATAATTCATGGTTGTCTTCATTTATCGGGTTATGATGATATTGGCCGGCAGCGCAGGAGCCAAATGAATAAAAGACAGCAAGAAATCCTTGACAAATTAGAGCTGGAGGGTTTATGTGGATAAAGATAAGAAATAATTTTTTCGCCGGGATAGCGATAGTTTTGCCTCTGGTTATTACTATTTTTATCCTTAAATTTATAGTTGTAACTACGAACAATCTTGTTTTGAATCCCGCTCTTGTCTTTTTTAAGACTTATTTACCGGCTACCGGAATTGTCTACTTTAAATATTTGGTCAAGGGATTAGTCTTATGTATGATTCTAGCCTTGATTATCCTGGTTGGTTTTGCCGCTAAAAATATTATCATTCGAAGGTTCTTTTCCTTTTGGGAAAAATTGCTTTATCGAATACCGCTGGTTAATAAACTTTATATGGCTATGCGTCAAATAAGTAATGCATTTTTAATAAGGGATAAATCTCTCCTGCAGAGAGTGGTGCTTTTGGAGTATCCCAGAAAAGGTATTTATTCTATTGGTTTTGTGACTTCTGAATCTTATAATCAAATGCAGAAAAAGATCTCCCGGGATATTGTTAATGTTTTTGTTCCTACTGCGCCTAATCCCACATCCGGTATTTTGCTTTTGGTGCCCAGGAAAGAATTGGTCAACCTGGATATGTCAATAGAGGAGGGATTAAAACTGGTTATTTCAGTGGGGTCTGTAATCCCTTCTATACACAGATAAACACAGATGAGAAAACACAGATGAGCACAGATAAAATAATACACAGATTAGCACAGAGTAATAAAAAAAACAGATGGCGATTAGAAAGACAGAGGCGATTGTTCTTAGGTCCAGGGATTTTCGGGAGACCAGTTTAATCGTAAGTTTTTATACCAGGGACTTTGGTAAAATAAACGGATTGGTTAAAGGGATTAGAACTCGCAACAAGAAATATACAAGCTACTTACAGCCGTTTACTTACAACGAAATTGTTTTTTATGATAAGGTTCACGGCGGCCTGTGTACCGTCAGCCAATGCGACTTGAAGGATTTCTTTCCGGTTATCCGCGAAGACCTTCAGAAAACGGCTTATGCCAGTTATCTTCTCGAGCTCGTAAATGAAACAAGCCCTGAGCAGGATAAAAATATTGACTTGTTTAACCTTTTGTTAACTTCACTGCGCCTGTTTTCATTCGAGGATATTAAAAAGATTACCCATATTTTTGAAATTAGGCTTTTAAAACTGCTGGGTTTGATGCCGGTTATAACCCGATGTGCTTCTTGCAACGGGGCAATAAAAGAAAAAACCAAATTTAGCCCTATGCTCGGCGGGTTGTTATGCGCGGAATGTTTTTTAAAAGACAATAAGGCCTTTGAGGTATTAAAAGGGGCTGCTGCCTCTATGTATCATATAAGTAAAGTAGGCTACGAGCAAGCTCTTCGCCTTAAGGTAAGCGAGGGTATAGAACAAAATCTGAATAAAATTTTAAGGATGTTCCTTGATTTTCATCTGGACAAGTCCTTAAAGTCGTTGGAGTTTATCAGGAAAATAAGTGAGCACATGACTTACGAAAATCTCTGATTTTCGTAAGTCATAAGTGCGAACTTATCCCGATAGCAAAACGCTACAAAAATTTATCCTAAATTTTCTTGCAGCTATCGGGATAAATTGGGCCAAACAATCCCGAAGTTTCGGGATTATAAATTCATTTACATGATGACAAAAGATAACTTAATGGACAAGGTTGTTTCGCTTTGCAAACGCCGGGGTTTTATCTTTCCCGGTTCCGATATTTACGGAGGATTGAGCAATAGCTGGGATTACGGGCCATATGGCATAGAGATTAAGAATAACCTAAAAAAGGCCTGGTGGAAGACGACCGTTCACAGCCGTGATGATATCTACGGTATAGATGCGGCAATTTTGATGAATCCCGAGGTATGGAAGGCCTCCGGACATGTCAAACAATTTTATGACTATAAAAGCGACTGTAAATCCTGCCGCAAGTTATTCAAAGTTGCTGATCTTAAACACAGGGATATTTGTCCGGAGTGCGGCGGTAAATTAGCCGAGGCCCGGCCGTTTAATCTTATGTTTAAAACCCACCAGGGGCCGGTAGAAGATAAGGCCGGATTGCTGTATCTTCGGCCGGAAACAGCCCAGGGTATATTTGTTAATTTTTTAAATATCCTCAATACCTATCATCCCAAGCTTCCTTTTGGCCTGGCCCAGATCGGCAAGGCTTTCAGGAATGAAATTACGCCGGGTAATTTTATCTTCCGCACACGGGAGTTTGAACAGATGGAAATCGAATATTTCGTTCGTCCCGGGGATGCTGATAAGAAATTGGAAGAATGGATTGAGCAAAGATTTAACTGGTATATAAAACTGGGAATAAAGAAGCAAAATTTACGCAAGCGTCCGCATGCAAAAGATGAACTTGCGCATTACGCAAAAGCCTGCACGGATATTGAGTATAATTTTCCGTTTGGCTGGCAGGAACTGGAAGGAATTGCCAACCGGACTGATTTTGATCTCCGGCAGCATTCAGAGGCTTCGGGTAAGAAACTGGAATTTTTTGATGAAATAACAAAGGAAAGGTTTTATCCTTATATAATTGAACCTTCCGGGGGTGTGGACAGGTCTATCCTGGCATTTTTGATAGATGCCTATCGCGAGGAAGAAGTAAGGGGTAAGAAAAGGGTGCTGTTGAGCCTGCATAGCGATCTTGCGCCGGTCAAGATAGCGGTTTTACCTTTGCTTAAAAATAGACCGCCGGTTGTAGCGCTGGCCAAGGCAATAGCTGCTGATTTAAAAAAGCATTTCCCGGTTATCTATGACGATACCGCAGCTATTGGCAGGCTTTACCGCCGCCAGGATGAAGCGGGTACTTTATATTGTCTTACGGTTGATGTAGAAAGTTTAGAGGACCGGAAGGTTACTGTGCGCGATCGGGATACTATGAAACAGGATAGAGTGGCGGTTGATAAATTAAAGCAATACTTGCGGGAAAAAATAACAATTTAACAATCAGACTGTGTTGCAATGTAGGGGCTTGATTTATCAAGCCCTCTATGAAGGGTTCGATACCCTTACGGGCACAAGTAACTCGAACCCCTGCGATATATTGTATATGATTATTCGAAAAATGAATTACGGCGCAGTCTGAATTTAAAAGGAGGATTTAATAATGGAGGAGGATTTAATAATGGCGAAAAAGTATGTCTATTTTTTTGGAGGAGGAAACACGGAAGGAAATTCCGGAATGAAGAATCTTTTAGGCGGCAAAGGCGCTAATCTGGCAGAGATGGCTAAATTGAAATTACCTGTGCCTGCCGGTTTTACCATTACCACTGAAGTATGCACAGCTTATTATCAGAATAACAACACCTATCCCGGGGGATTGGAGCAGGAGGTAGCCGAGAATCTGGCTAAAATGGAAAAGATAATGGACGCAAAATTCGGGGATAGTCAAAATCCCCTGTTGGTTTCTGTAAGGTCAGGAGCCAGAATATCAATGCCGGGAATGATGGATACGGTTTTGAATATAGGGCTTAATGATGAAACCTTAAAAGGATTAATATCCCGGACCAATAATCCGCGGTTGGCCTATGATAGTTATCGAAGATTTATCCAGATGTACGGGGATGTGGTTCTGGAAATAGAAAAATCTAAATTTGAATCTATTCTTGAGGCAAAAAAGAAACAAAGGGGAATTCATCTTGATACTGAACTCATTGCCGATGACCTTAAAAGCCTGGTGATTGAATTTAAAAAAGTAGTTGAGAGCGAAACTAAGACTCCTTTTCCCGAAGACCCGCTTAAACAGCTCTGGGGAGCGATCGGCGCGGTATTTCATTCCTGGAATACAAAAAGGGCCGTCAGTTACCGTAAGATTAATAATATTCCCAGCGACTGGGGAACGGCGACCAATGTCCAGGCAATGGTGTTTGGTAATATGGGTGATGACTCTGCTACCGGTGTTGCTTTTACCCGGAACCCCTCAACAGGAGAAAATACTTTTTACGGAGAATATCTGATGAATGCCCAGGGAGAGGATGTGGTAGCTGGTATCAGGACCCCGCATCCCCTCAATAAAGCTCAAAGAGGAGAGGATGCGCTTGTTTCTTTAGCGGAAGAAATGCCCGGGGTGTATCAGGAACTTGAAAATGTAAGAAAAACGCTTGAGCAGCATTATCGCGATACCCAGGATATCGAGTTTACTATTCAAGAGGGAAAGCTCTGGATGCTCCAAACCAGGACCGGCAAACGCACTGCTCAGTCTGCCCTCAAGATTGCAATAGATATGGAACAAGAAGGCCTGATTGATAAATATGAGGCGATTTCCAGGATAATGCCTGATCAGCTGGACCAACTGCTTCACCGGACGTTCGATCCTAAAACTAAGAAAAAGGCGATAGCCAAAGGCCTTCCCGCTTCTCCGGGAGCGGCCGGCGGTAAAGTGATATTTACTGCTGATGAAGCCGCGGAAAAAGGTGAAAAAGGTGAAAATGTGATCTTGGTCCGTACCGAAACTTCACCGGAAGATATTCACGGAATGGCGGCTGCGCAGGGGATTTTAACCAGCCGGGGCGGAATGACATCTCATGCAGCTGTTGTAGCCCGGGGTATGGGTAAGTGTTGTATAGCGGGCTGCGAAGCAGTTAAGATAGATTACCAAAAAGAAGAATTTAATATTAAAGATTTGGTAGTTAAAAAGGGAGATTATATTTCGATAGACGGTTCTACCGGTGAAGTGATGTTGGGGGATGTAGCAACTGTTGATTCGGAAATAACCCGGATTGTAAAAGGCGAACTTTCTCCTGAAAGCTCCGGTCTCTATGAGTACTACGCAAAGTTGATGCGGTGGGTTGATGAAGTTAAAAAGCTGGGTGTGCGTACAAATGCGGATACTCCCCAGGATGCCGGGTTAGCCCGTAATTTTGGGGCAGAGGGTATTGGGCTTACCAGAACCGAACATATGTTTTTCGGAGAAGACAGACTTTCTTTGGTCCAGGCAATGATTTTGGCCGGGGATGAACAGACCCGAAAACAAGCAGTGGATAAGTTACTTCCTTTACAAAAGAAAGATTTTAAAGGCATACTTAAGGCAATGGATAACTTACCGGTAATTATCAGGCTGTTAGATCCTCCGTTACATGAATTTTTGCCCCGGCATGATGAATTATTGGTTGAGGTTACCCGGTTGAAGGCAATCAAGGGAAATCCAAAGGATATTGAAGAATTAGAAACTATGCTGGGGAAGGTTAACAGCCTGCGGGAAAATAATCCAATGCTCGGGCACCGGGGGTGCCGGTTAGGGATAACTTTTCCCGAAATATATAAAATGCAGGTTAGGGCTATTTTTGAGGCAGCAGTAGAATTGATTAAGGAAGGTTTTCATCCTGTCCCTGAAGTAATGATTCCCCTGGTTGGCCATCTGAATGAACTTAAAATTACCAGAAAAGATGCCGAACAGGTTGCCGGCGAAATAATAACCCGGGCCGGAGTAAAATTAAAATACATGATTGGAACTATGATTGAACTTCCCCGGGCTGCCTTGACCGCTGATCAGATTGCTATTGAAGCGGAATTTTTCTCTTTCGGCACTAATGACCTTACTCAAACAACATTTGGTTTTAGCCGGGATGACATCGAAGGCAAATTTTTGCCAGTCTATATTGATAAGGCAATATTAAAGGATAATCCTTTTGCGGTATTGGACAGGGAAGGTGTCGGGGAACTGATAAAGATTGCTATTAAAAAAGGCCGCAAGACCAGGCCGAACTTAGAAGTAGGTATCTGCGGTGAACATGGAGGTGAACCGTCTTCGGTTGAGTTTTGTCATCAGGTAAATATGAATTACGTAAGCTGTTCACCTTACCGGGTTCCTATTGCCCGGCTGGCAGCTGCTCATGCCGCGTTGAAGGAAAAATAGAGTTGTTAAACTGTTAAATTCAGATTGTGTCACGACGTCATTGCGAGCCTCGCCACCGAAGGTGGCGGGGCGAAGCAATCTCCTTAAAGGGGATTGCTTCGGGCGTTGCGCCCCCATAGGTGGCGCAACACCCGACCCATG
>JAYEPI010000039.1:0-3999 GCA_034723835.1 Candidatus Omnitrophota bacterium
AAATACTCCAATCTCATTTGTAGAGCCAAACCGGTTCTTAATAGCACGAAGCACGCGGTAACTGTGATAATTTTCACTTTCAAAATAAAGAACCGTATCTACCATATGTTCTAAAACCTTAGGCCCGGCAATAGAACCCTCCTTGGTTACATGGCCTATTAAAAAAACAGGCACGCCCTTAGATTTGGCAAAACGGGTAAATTCTCCCGCGCACTCTCTAACCTGGCTAAGACTACCCGGAGCAGATTCAAGGTCCGGTTTATAAATAACCTGAATTGAATCTATAACTACCAATTTAGGAGATAATTCTTTTATATATCCAGCGATAATATCAAGATTGGTCTCTGAGAGTATATACAAATTCTCTGAGCATGCCCCCAGTCTATCAGCCCTGAGCTTTGTTTGTTCAATAGATTCCTCTCCACTGACATAAAGAACTGTTCCCTGTTTTGAACTCAATTGATTTGATATCTGAAGTAAAAGAGTTGATTTGCCAATCCCGGGCATTCCTCCAATCAATACTACCGACCCCGGGACAATACCACCTCCTAAAATCCTGTCAAATTCTCTAATTCCGATTTCTACCCTTATCTGCTCATTTATCTCTATATTAAAAAGGGCAACCGGCCGCTGAAGAACGGTTTCACCGAAAAACTGATATTTTTTAGAATCTATTGGTTTTTCCTCTATCATGGAGTTCCACTCACCGCAACCCGGGCATCTACCCATCCATTTCGGGGACTGGTAACCACACTGCTGACAGACAGAAACGGTCTTCTTCATACTCATTCTCATTAAAACATTACTCTTTTCTTTTTCCGGCGTGGAGTACTTTCCTCTTTAGCTCCTTCGGTGTCTTCGGTCCTAACTTTCTGTTTATGCAGCAACTTCCAGGGATGAGCCTTTATATCTTTACTAAAATCCTTTAAGTTCTGGTATAAATTATCTTCGTTAACCAATCTACCCAGGGTTCCTTTACCTTTGTTTATTCTGTCGGTTATTTCTTTTAAATTCCTGGTAAGCTCCCGGGTATTATTTAAAATTTCTCCTATAGACTTCTTGGTATCGGAATTACCCAAAATCTCATGGAGGGCTATTAAATTTTCCTGGTTTATCCTGATTAACTTCTCTAAGGGAACAGGGTCATACCCAACAATCTTATCTCCACTTTTTAACAGCTTAGCCTCTTCATCTCCGGAGGAAAAAATCTCAATATACTTTTCGCCAAGCATTCCTAATGTATTAATATATATCTCTGCGCCCTGTCTGACCTTAACATCGCCTTTTACCCAGACCAAAATCTCCACTTGATCTTTCCCTGATTCACCATCATAAAATCTCTTAACTTTTTTAACTTCACCTACTGTTACTCCGGCTAGTCTTACCGGTGCAGAAACCTCCAGCCCGCTGACAAAACCAAATATTATCTTAAATTCATACCCGGTTTTAAAAAAAACATTCATATCGCCCATTGAAAATACTATCATCACAAAAAGGGCTGCCGCAATAATTATAAATATACCTACTTTTAATTCTAAGCCTTTTTTATTCATTACGTCACCTCGTTTTTAAGTTATTATAAGATTTTTTAAAAGAGCCGGTTAAATCAATGGCGGTTGAATGTCGTTCCTCTGGATTCCCCGGTCAAGCATGTCCTTCGGCCATCCTGTCGGAGGATAAAAGCCTGGCCGGAGGGCCGGGGAATGACGAAGAAATTACCAAATAACAGTTTATAATAATAGTCCTGACGGCTTATCCCGCGTAATAGGACCCCAGGCCTCACCGGTGATAAATTGGTGAACTATCGGGCCGGTGGTATTTTTTATTTCTTCCGGCGTTCCAATAGTTATAATCTCTCCTTTATAGAGCATGGCTATTCTATCTGCTATTTTATAAGCACTGGTCATATCGTGCGTCACTGCCACAGAGGTAACCTTCAGCTTATCCCGTAAATCCAAAATTAATTCATTTATAGCATCCCCCATAATTGGATCAACTCCGGTGGTGGGTTCATCGTAAAGAACAATCGAAGGCTTCATAGAAATAGCCCTGGCTAATCCTACCCTCTTCTTCATCCCCCCGCTTAATTCGGCAGGCTTTAAATCATCTATGCCCGCCAGTCCTACGAGCTCGAGTGCCTGCTTGACATGTTCATTTACTTCCTCTTCACTTTGCAGGGTATGTTCGGTTAAGGGAAATCCCACATTTTCTCCTACGGTTAACGAATCGAAAAGAGCTGCTCCTTGAAATAACATGCCGAACTTCAGCCTTACCTTGTTTAATTCCCTGTCATCAAGCGCAGTTATATCCTGACCGTCTATCAGGACTTGGCCGGAATCCGGTCTTAATATCCCGATTATGTGCTTCAGCAATACGCTCTTGCCAACCCCGCTTCTGCCGATAATTACCATAGTTTCACCGGTTTGGATAGTAAGATTAAGATGATCCAACACCTTATGTCCCTGAAAGTTTTTAGTTAAGTTTTTTATCTCTATCATGGTTTATTATACAAAATTATACACAGATTAGCACAGATGAGAAGATACAGATGAACACAGATAATAATAAAATATCCTGTTTTTTAAAAAGTTATTTTTATTCATACCGAAATTATAACTTGGGCCTTTTACAACGGCATCTGTGCTCATCTGTTGTTTTTCAACCTTGCATTTTAAGACGTAATCTGTGCTCATCTGTGTATCTGTTTTTAGAAAACGAAATAAAATAACGCGGTAAATAAACAATCCGCCGCAATAATTAAGATAAACGAGGTAACCACTGAAGTGGTAGTAGCCTGGCCTACGCCTTCGGCCCCGCCGCTGGTATTGAAACCCTGATAGCAACCTACAATTGCAATAATAACCCCAAAGAATAACGATTTTATTAATCCAGTGTACACGTCCTTAAAGACCAGCGTATCCCAAGTCATCCTAATATACATATGAGAATTAATCCCTAATTTCGTTACCGCCACCAGATATCCCCCGAGCATTCCGACAATATCGGAATAAATAGTAAGGACCGGCAACATTACAAAAGCAGCTAATAATCTAGGTGTAACCAAATACCGGATAGGGTTTGTAGCTAATGTCTGAAAGGCATCGATTTGTTCGGTAACCTTCATAGTGCCTAATTCGGCTGTAATCGCCGCACCTACTCTGCCGGCAACAGCTAAGGCAGTAAGGACCGGACCTAACTCTCTGGCCATAGATACCGCCACCAAGCCGGAGACATACATCTGCGCCTGAAACTGGCGCAGGGAGTAAGCAGACTGTAAGGCCAAAACCATACCGGTAAAAATAGCTGTTAAAGAAACAATCGGCAGGCTCATAACACCTATTTTATTCATTTGGTCAATAATCTCCTTTTTCCGGAAAGGAGGAATAAATATCCAACGTACGGCCTGATATAACAAAATAACCAGCTCTCCAATAGATTTAATAAAAAGTAAAGATTTATTCCAATATTTTTTCATTAGGATTAAAATTTAATCTTATGTTCCAGGCCTAAAAAATTTTCGTCTTCTTTCATCCGCATCTTAAAACTTTTTTCGTTACTCAGCATATATTCTAACTCTACTTCATGTTCTCCGGTGTGATAAGAGTTTGTTTTTTCATCAAGATAAGTTTTAAAATTAATCCGGAAGTCCTCTCCAATATCCCTGCCTAATCGAACTTCATGGCCGGCTTTTTCTCTGCTTACTTCCCAACCGCTCCAGACCAGGATTCCGCTTTTGGCCGTTACCTTTATATCTTCAAATATGTTTTTCTTTTCGAAATTAATTTCGCCGTCAACGGTAAAAGAACCCTTCCCTCTATAAATTCTTGATTCATGAATCGTCAAAAATTTAGCGTTCCCGTTCAGATTTACATTCATCGAATCATAATTTCCCAACTTTGTTAAAAAGCCGTTTTTTGATTCAAAGCGCCCTTTCACCTCCGGGTTAGCCAACGGGCCCGACAGTCTAAAGTCAGCCTTTATCTGTCTGGCGGCAAAAAT
>JAYEPI010000040.1:0-899 GCA_034723835.1 Candidatus Omnitrophota bacterium
CTTCGAATCTACTTCAAATTCATTTCTTTCCTCAAGTTCTTTATTTATTTCATCTGTTGTTTTTTCTAATGTCTCCATAGCAACCGGCCTTTTTTCGCAGGCCTTTTTGATTCCGCTTAACAATTTATGGCGGTTGAATTCTTCCCGCCGGCCGTCTTTTTTAATTACCATCAGTGATGTCTGCTCTATCTTTTCATAGGTTGTAAAACGGCGCCCGCAAGCCCCGCATTGCCTGCGCCGCCTAATGATATAACCCTCCCCGGAAGACCGGGAGTCCACTACTTTATCATCTTCATGTTCGCAATACGGACATTTCACACTTCCACCCCCCAAATATACCTGATATAGTGTACTGATAAAATTATAGTCTATATATTGGGGTATGTCAAGATGGCAAATAGGGCAATTAAGCTGATTTAAAGGGAATTTTTGTTAAAATTCGCTAAAATTCAGTCTAATTCTCTCTTTTTCGCAAATTTTATCCTTTTTACCTCAATTTTAGCCTGTTTAAGAAACTGTTTAGACATTTGGTCAGGATATCCCTGCTCAACAACAACTTTTTTTATCCCGGCATTAATCAGCATCTTGGTACAGATAATACAGGGATGATTGGTGCAATACAGCACACCTCCGGAAACATCGGTACCATAACGCGCGGCTTGAATAAGGACATTCTGCTCTGCATGAAGCCCCCGGCACAGTTCATGGCGTTCTCCGGCGGGGACTTTGAGCTTTTCTCTTAAACATCCTGCTTTATTGCAATGTACTATCTTTGTCGGAGCGCCGTTATAACCGGTCGCCAATATTCTTTTATCTTTAACTATTAAAGCCCCTACTTGCCGGCGTAGACAAGTTGATCGTTTATCCAGAAGCCGGGTAATTTCTAAAAAATATTTATC
>JAYEPI010000040.1:909-15071 GCA_034723835.1 Candidatus Omnitrophota bacterium
CCCAGGATGGTCTGGATCTTATCATAGCCTTTCACTCATTTTATTTCTTAGAGATTGATAAAGGGGAAATTTTTCTATCAATCCCGCCACTTCTCCAGTTACATCTTCAATCACTTTTCGATCATGCATCGAACTTAATACTTTATCGATAAAGCCGCATATTTCAACCATCTCCCCGGCTCTCATGCCCCGTGTGGTAACTGCCGGGGTTCCTAAGCGAATTCCACTGGCTAAAAGAGGAGATTTTTTATCAAATGGGATTAAATTCTTATTAACAGTAATCCTGGCTTCATCCAAGATGTCAGCCGCATCTTTACCGGTAATATCTTTGGGGCTAAGGTCCATTAAAAAAAGATGGGTATCGGTCCCCCCCGACACTATCCTGTGTCCTTTTTTAGCCAGTTCTTCGGCTAAAATTGCGGCGTTACGAACTACCTTTTTTTGATATTCTTTAAATTCAGGCTGCATAACCTGCTTAAGGGCTACTGCCTTGGCAGCAATAACATGCATCAACGGTCCACCCTGAATTCCGGGAAAAACAGCCGCGTCAATCTTTTTGGCAAACCTCTTCCGGCAAAGAATCATTCCTGCCCGGGGGCCGCGCAACGTCTTATGGGTAGTAGTGGTAACAAACTCGGCATAAGGGACAGGGCTGGGATGAATTCCGGCCGCTATTAATCCGGCGATATGGGCCATATCGACCATTACAAGCGCACCCACCTGGTCAGCGATTTCGCGCATAGCCTTAAAGTCAATAATTCGCGAGTAGGCACTGGCCCCGGCTATAATCAATTTCGGCCGGTGGGTTTTGGCCAGGTCCATCAGCTGAGAATAATCCAACTGCTCATTATGTTCACTTACACCGTAAGGAATAATCTCAAAATACTTCCCCGAGAAGTTGTGGCGATGGCCATGAGTAAGATGGCCTCCGTGGGCCAGGTTCATAGCCAGAATTTTATCACCGCTGTTAAGCGCGGCATAAAGCACAGCCATATTGGCCTGGGCGCCTGAATGCGGCTGGACATTAACGTGTTCAGCGCCAAAAACTTTCTTAGCGCGCTCAATAGCTAAGTTTTCAGCCTGGTCAATAAATTCACATCCTTTATACCACCGGGCATTGGGATAACCCTCGGCATATTTATTGGTAAGCACCGAACCCTGGGACTCCAGCACTGCCAAGCTGACAAAGTTTTCACTGGCAATAAGCTCAATATTGGAATGCTGGCGTTTGGTTTCTTGATAAATAATTTTATAAATTTCAGGATCTGTTTTCCAGAGATGTTCCACCTCTACCTCCTTATTAAATTGCTAAACTGTTAAATGGTTAAATTGTTATATTGAGATATTATAAATCTTTTTTTAACAATTTAACAGTTTAGCAATTTAGCAATTTAAAGTATTTTTTCAATAGCGGCCAGTTTCTTTAGTCTTCGACGGTGCCGGCCGCCGGAAAACTTCGTTTTAAGCCAGGCCCGGGTAATCCTGACAGCTAAATCCCGGCTGGTAAATTTTGCGCCCAACACCAATATATTGGAATCATTATGTTCGCGGCTTAACCGGGCTCCTTTTATGTTGTGGCAAAGGGCAGCCCTTATGCCAGGCAGTTTATTGGCAACCATTGACATGCCTATTCCTGTGCCGCAGATTAAAATTCCCCGGTTAACTTTTTTTAATGAAACAGCCTGTGCTGCCTTAAAGCCATATTCCGGATAATCGCAAGAATCTAAATTATCCGTGCCTGTATCTAAAACCTTAAATTTATTCTCTAACAAAAACTTTTTTATCTCCTGCTTCAGCCTATAACCGGCATGATCAGAACCAATAATAATCTTCATCTTTATTCTATATCCAGTAATTTTAATATCTTTTTTAAACTATCCTTTAATCCACGCAGCACCTGATAATAGGTTTCCATCGGCCTGCCGATAGGGTCAGCAATATTTAAAAGATGAATTTTACCAGCCGCGTAAGGAACTTTTGCCAGGATAATCTCGCTATGCTTGGATTCCATAACAAATATCAGGTCCGCATCATCAACAAGCGCGGCATCTAAAGGCCTGGATTTATGATCTGAAATATCAATACCCTCTTCCCTCATTGCCTCAACCGCATTTTCGCTTGCCCCTATTCCTGAGGGCGCAGATACCCCGACCGACATTACTTCTGCCAGCTTATCTTTTCCGAGTTGTTTTAATTTATTTCGCAGTAATCCCTCGGCCATAGGACTGCGGCAGATGTTTCCGGTGCAGACAAAAACAACCTTTTTGAATTTAAAAATTAACTCCTTAGACACCGCCCCTTCCCGCAGTATAACCGGTGGAGAAACAGTAGCATCAACTACCGTGGATTCTGTTTTCATTAAAGTATCCCCCCCGTCTATGAGCATATTTATTGCTCCGCCCAGATTTTTTAAGACCTCTCCGGCTGTGGTCGGAGGCAAAGCTCCGGATATGTTAGCGCTGGAAGCGGCTATTGGAATACCGGCTTTAGATAATAGCTCCTGGGAAATTCTATCAGAGGGCATTCTAAAGCCAATCTTGACCCCATCTTTTCCTGTCAAGATCAAGGTTAACGGGCCCGGCCAGAATCTATTTATCAACTTCTTACCTAATTGCGGCAGTTCAAAGATAAAATCATCTAAAGTCTTCAGGTCTCCGATAAGAACAGGTATTGGCTTATCTTTTTCTCTTTTCTTAATCCGGTAAATTTTTTGCAGGGCCTGTTTATTTAAAAAATTAGCCCCTAATCCATAAACAGTCTCAGTAGGAAAAGCAACCAATCCGCCATCTAAGAGCACCTTCGCAGCCTGCTTAATAGCTTCCGGCTCTGGATAAATCGGACTTACTTTTATAACTTTGGTCACTGGCATTTTACTTTATTTATTGCACAGATTAGCATAGATGTCTTTAAATATCTGTACTCATCTGTATCTTTCCCCGAATGTAGAAGTTCAAGGAGAGTCTCTTCGGGGTGCCGAAGAAACTCTCCGAACAAAAACTTCATTCGGCATCATCTGCGCTCATCTGTGTTATTTACCCTGCCAATTTTCTCTTATAGAGAGTAAGCTTTTTCTTAAGGTTCGAATCATTAATCGCTAAAATCTGCGCGGCAAGAAGGGCCGCATTTTTAGCCCCGGATTTACCGATAGAGACAGTGGCAACCGGAACACCGGCAGGCATCTGCAAAGTAGATAAATAGGAATCTATGCCTTTTAAGGCACTGGTCTTTGCGGGTATGCCGATAACCGGTAAAATTGTCTGACTGGCCAATACTCCCGCCAGATGAGCTGCCCCGCCTGCGCAGGCAATAATAACCTTTATTCCCCGGCGGGCAGCGCTCCTTGCAAATGCCCGGGTCTTTTCAGGCATGCGGTGAGCAGAACGCACCATTACTTCATAGCTGATTGCAAAATCCTTTAAAATGCCCAAGCACTCCTCTACTACCTCTGAATCTGACTTACTGCCCATAACTACCGATACAACCGGCTTTTTCATAGCATTCACTACCTTTCATGTACAAATGTTTGCTAAATCCTAAATTACAATATACAATACACAAATTACAAACAATACCCAACACCAAAATTACAATGACCAAAACTACTATTATTTACGACTTGTTTCGATCATTTGGACATTTGGTATTGTAATTTGTTTGTGATTTGTAATTTGGAATTTGTAATTTATCTTGGCCATTTGAATTTATTTAGGATTTAGGATTTCGAATTTGGGATTTAATAAAACATCTGTATTCATCTGTGTATTATTTGTTATTATTCTTTTATAATACTTTTCTCAATTGCCCGCAGGCCAATATCTTTACGATAATGCATTTCTTCAAAACAAACCTCTTTCACTGCTTGATATGCCCGCTTAGCAGCCTGCGCTATATTTTTTCCTAAAGCAGTAATTCCCAACACCCGGCCGCCATTAGTCATAATCCTTGCGCCCTGCTGTATGGTTCCGGCATGAAATACTATAACATCTTTTAAGTCCCTAATTTTTTCCAAGCCCGATATCAACTTACCTTTCTCATATTTTCCCGGATATCCGCCCGAGGCACAGGTTACACAGATACAAGCCCGGTCATCCCAGTTTAACTCCCGAACCGCAAGTCTGCCATTTACAACATCCTCCATAATATCCACAAGGTCCTCTTTTAACCGGGGTAATATTACCTGGGTTTCGGGGTCTCCATAGCGGACATTAAATTCTAAAACCTTCGGACCTTGGTCAGTAATCATCAAGCCGGCATAAAGCACGCCTTTATATCTTATTCCTTCAGCGGCCATCCCCGAAATGATCGGCCGGATTACTTCATCGATAATTCTTTCAGAAAGGTTCTTGTTTATAACCGGGGTTGGCGAATAAGCGCCCATGCCGCCGGTATTATCCCCCTTATCATCGTCGTATGCCCTTTTATGATCCTGCGAACCGACCATGGGGACAATATTCTCTCCGTCAGTAAAAACCATAAAAGAAACCTCTTCTCCTTTTAAACACTCCTCAATGATTATCCGGTTTCCACTTTCTCCAAAGTGCTTATCTTCCATAATAATACCAATTGCCTTCTCTGCCTCTTCTATAGTTGCCGCTACCATCACCCCTTTGCCGGCAGCTAATCCATCTGCCTTAATCACTATCGGAATATCCGCTATCCGGACAAAATTCCTTGCATCATTACTATTGGTAAAAATTTCAGATTTAGCAGTGGGTATATTATATTTAATCATCATTTCTTTGCTAAAAACTTTGCTTGCTTCTAAAAGTGCTGCTTTTTGGACCGGGCCGAATATCTTAAGGCCCTTAGATTCAAAAAGGTCAACTATGCCTTTAGCAAGGGAAACCTCCGGGCCAATCACGGTTAAATCTATTCTGTTGGCAAAAGCAAAATCAGTTAGCTTTTCTATATCATCGGGCCGGATGTCTATACATTCAGCGAGTCCGGCTATACCCGCATTTCCCGGGGCGCAATATATCTTTTCCACCCTCGAACTGCGGGCTATCTTCCAGACCAGAGCATGTTCCCTCCCGCCTGAACCTACCACCAAAACCTTCATTATAACCTCACTTTATAAATCCTATTGCCATGCATAACTGTGTGATTCCTATTCTGACGATGGTATAACAACTGTATGACCATTGTATGACAATTGTATGACTATTGTATGACTATCTTCTCCTTCCTGCTGCCCTTTACCACTTCCCCGATTACCCAGGAAGTCAACCTAAATCTTTTCTTAAGATATCCTACTATCTCCTCAACCTTATTTTTTCTTACAATCAGCACCATTCCCACGCCCATATTGAATGTCCGGAACATTTGATATATATCGAGGCCTGCGCGCTTTTCTATTTCCAAAAATATAGCCGGCACCTGCCAGCTGTCTTTATAGACCTCAACACTCATGCCCCGCGGTATAACCCGTGGAATATTATCAATAAACCCTCCTCCGGTTATATGAATTATTCCGGTTAAAGACGTTCGGTAATCTTTGTTTTTTAGAAGAGAAAGCACGGGTTTGGTGTAAATCCTGGTAGGTTTTAAAAATTCCTTTGACCTGACTTTAAGCTCTTTTTTTGAAAAAAGCTTTCGTACCAAAGAATATCCGTTAGAATGCAGGCCCGAAGAAACCAGCCCAATAACCTTATCGCCTGTCCGTATTCTGGAGCCATCGATTATCTGCCCCTTTTCAACAATACCGACACAAAAGCCCGAAAGGTCATACTCCCCGGCTTTATAAAAATCAGGCATCTCGGCTGTTTCTCCGCCAAGCAATGCACAGCCGGCACTACGGCATCCCCGGGCTATACCTTTTACCACATCAACCAAGACCGGCTGATTGATTTTACCAATGGCTATATAATCCAAGAAAAATAACGGCTCAGCCCCGGAGCAAAGACAGTCATCAACATTCATTGCCACCAGGTCAATACCTACTGTATCATGTTTATTCGCTAAAAAAGCTATCTTCAGTTTTGTGCCTACACCGTCAGAAGAAGACACCAAAATCGGATTTTTATATCCCCGGGAAATATCAAAGAATCCTCCGAATGAACCGATCTGCCCCAGGACCCCTTTTCTTTTAGTAGATTTGATTATTTTGCGTAATTTACCGACAAAAAGATTTGCTTTGTCGATATCAACTCCGGATTTTTTATAAGTTAAGGCAGGCATTTTTGGGTTTAACAATTTAATAGTTTAGCAGTTTAGCAATTTTCTAAAACCCGTTTCATAACTTCCTGATAGGTCTCTTCAATCTGGCCAAGATCCCTTCTAAATCTATCCTTATCCATCTTTTTTCCGCTATCTTTATCCCACAACCTACAGGTATCAGGAGAAATCTCATCAGCTAAGATAATCCCTCCCTGGAACCTGCCAAATTCAAGTTTAAAATCAACTAATTCCAGGCCAATCCGGTCAAAATAATCTATTAATAGCTTGTTTATCTTAAAAGTCGCATTCTGTATTTCGGAAAGTTCCTTGGGGCTGGCCAGGTTTATAGCCGCAATATGATATTCGTTAATTAAAGGGTCGTGCAAGCTATCATCTTTATAATGATACTCTAATACCGGTTTCTGTAAAGGCCTGCCTTCTTCTATCCCCAATAGCTTAGCCATTCCGCCGGCTACTCGATTGCGGACAGTAACCTCTATCGGTAAAATCTCCACTTTTTTAACCAGCATTTCCCGGTCATTCAATAACTTGACAAAATGGGTTTCTATCCCTTTCGCCTCCAAAAATTTAAATATAGCTGTTGAGATTTTATTATTACAAAGGCCTTTATCCGTAATACTACCCCTCTTTGTGGCATCAAAGGCCGTAGCGTCGTCTTTAAAGGCCTGGATAACATAAAGAGGGTTTGTGGTTTCATAGAGTATCTTGGCCTTGCCCTCATATATTTTCTTTCCCTTTTCCATAATCATTCCTCAAATAAAAACATAAATAGATAAACACAGATATATTTCTAAAATTCAAGTTTTTTTGATTCACACAGATATAAGTTTATAAATTTAGGGTATATATAAATCTGTGTGTATCTTGAAAACGGGGTTTTTAGTATTAAATCTGTGTGTATCATCTATATTTTAATAAAATACTGTTAATGTAATTTATCTTACAGCGTTTATATCTTTAACTTTTTATATATCCAATCAATATTTTTGGTATGGTAAGATAAATCGAAGCAGGCGGAAATCTCGGCCGGTTTTAGATACCGGCCAAGCTCTTTATCCGCTAAAAGCTGTTTTTTATAATCTGTGCTTTCTCGCCAAACCTTCATTGCGTTGCGCTGAATAATCCGATAAGCCCTTTCTCTTGAAAGGCCTTTGTTGATCAACTCAAGCATCAACCGCTCGGAGAATATCAGTCCTTTTGTCTGGTTAAGATTATGCTGCATATTTTCAGGGTAAACCGAAAGCCCTTTGATAACCCTGATCATTTTATTTAACATATAATCCAGGATAATCGTGCTGTCGGGTAAGATTATTCTCTCGGCAGAAGAATGTGATATATCCCGCTCATTCCAGAGAGCGATATTTTCAATCCCGATAAGGGCATTACCCCTTAACACCCTGGCCAGGCCGCAGATCCTCTCTAAGATAATCGGGTTTCTTTTATGGGGCATAGCTGAAGAACCTTTCTGGGTGCTGGAAAAAGGTTCCTCTGCCTCCCGAATCTCTGTTCTCTGTAAAGACCTGATTTCAACAGCAAACCTTTCCAGGGTACCGGCAGTTATAGCCATAACCGAAATAAACTCGGCAATCCTGTCTCTTGCTAAAACCTGGGTGGAAAGGATGGCCGGCTTTAAACCTAATTTCTTACAAACATAGGCCTCGACAGAGGGAGACACGTTTGCGAATGTGCCCACAGCGCCGGAGAGCTTGCCTACGCTTATAACCTCTCTCGCCCTTTTCATCCGGCTTAGGTTTCTTTCCATCTCTACGCTAAAAAGCGCCATTTTAAGGCCAAACGTGGTAGGCTCAGCATGTATTCCATGACTCCTGCCGACACAGACTAACTTTTTATATTTTTTTGCCTTTGCCCTTAAAGCAAGGATAAGCTGTTTTATATCTCTGATGATAATATCAGCCGCTTCCTGCATCTGCACTGCCTGGGCAGTATCCAGGGCATCATAAGAGGTAAGGCCATAGTGAAGGTATCTTGCCGCCGGGCCGATATATTCAGCGACATTTGTCAAAAAAGCTATTGTTTCATGCCTAACCTCTTTTTCGATTTCACGAATGCGCGGTATATTAAATTTTGCTTTCCTCTTTATAATAGCAGCGTCTTTAGGAGGTATCCTGTTGTTTATTTTTAACGCTTCAACCGTTAGAAGTTCTACCTCCAGCCATTTTCTAAATTTATTTTCATCTTCCCATATCTTCCCCATCTCAGGAAGGGTATATCGCTTAATCATTATCAACTCCTCAATTACATAAATAATTTCTTATAATCTTAACTCAGATCGTACCTTTTTTAACTTTCCTTGACTATCACTGCGATTGATTATATAATGGCGGACATACCAAGTCAAGTAAAACAATAATTCAGATAAGATAAAAAATTCTGTGTAATTTTAACTCAGATACACACAGATAAAAAATGGATAAACACAGATTGTCATAAAGATTGCTTATCTGTGTTTATCATAACATGCTGTTTTTTAACATGTCATCTGTGTTTATCTTACCTAAAATACACAAAATTTCTTACGTAACCAATAACTCATGGAGGATAAAAATGGCTGAAGAGCAAAAATCCAATCCAGAAGAAAAAAAACCTGAACAACAAAAGCCGGAAACAGCTCCGGAGGAAAAATCAAAATCAGAACCAAAGCCTGAGGAAAAGCCAAAGAAACAGGCTCCCCCCAAAATAGAAAAGCCAAGCAATTGTTCTCAATGCAATAAGGTCTTAGGAAAAAAAAGCTGGTATTATAGAAACGGTAAATATTTTTGCAGTAAAAAATGCTGGAAGGCCGCTAGAGCCAAGCAAGCCAAGGCTGAAGCTGAGGCCAAAGCTAAGGCCGAAGCTGAAACCAAGGCTAAGGCCGAAACTGAAGCAAAAGTTAAACAGGCTGAACCCAAAAAGGCTAAGGCTGAAGAGTCAAAAAAATAGTTCAGGATGGATTTTTTTCGCCGGCTTGTATCTTCACCTCAAGTGAGTTTTCCAAAGGCGCCAAAGGGCAGGCATAAGCCTTGTTATAGGCGCAGAATGGATTATAGGCCCGGTTAAAATCAAGAATCCACTTTCCTTCGCGATTAATATCCCTCTCCGCTGAAAAATCAAGATAGCGGCCTGCTCCGTAAGTTTCGCTACCAGATGTTTTATCCCGAAAAGAAATAAACAAGTCCTGGTCATTAGCATCCGTTTTATAAGCCTGGATTGCGCATTCTTTCTCATCAAGCCGGAAACGAAATTCTCCCCATTGGATAAACCTTCGTATTTCACCCTGCGTATCTTCTATATCTAAGACCTTTTTTTCGCTATGTACCCAAAGCTCAAGCTCAAACCGGTAGTCCTGATTTAAGGGATAATACTTAAGCCCCTCGAATTTAAAACGATTTTCAAGCGGTATCGGCGAATTAGGATCAGCGATAAAAAATTCGTCTTTCTCGCTGCGCTCTTTTTCAAGCTGTTTTTTCCACTCAGAAATATCCATTCTTGAATAATTCCTCATTAAGCAACTCAGGTATAAAACTCAGGACAGTGTTAAACACACGGCCTTAACACCTAACACTATCCCATTCCAACCGCCGCCACATGTATAATGTAAAGCGCAACTATTCGTAGCAACATCGGCTGCGGTATAGAGTTTGTAAAGTGACGGACCACCACCGATACTATCCTGTGACCACATTGGTATGTCCACTGCATTCAACCGCATCCAGCAATCTATCACCTTACTACCTGCAGGGCATGACACAGAAGTTAAAAGTTTATCAGCACCAAGTTGGGGACATGAAATAGCGCCTTGCGCTAGCACATATTGAACACCAATTTTATCTACATACCCCTTCGTCGCCACGATATCCGTCGCATCGCCTGCAGCAGTTTGGGTTCTCATTCTAACCTTCCCGGTCACATCCAGGCGTTCACCCGGAGTGTCTGTCCCGATGCCGACGTTGCCGTTGTTTAGTATTGTTAATCTATCAGGTAAGGCTTGAGGATTTGCATTATTAGGGCCTACCCGAAAAATCAAATCTCCATTCCCGGCCCCTGTTGTATAAATATTTGCAATATAATTACCGCCTGAATTTCTAAAAAGAATGCGGGAACGGTTAAGATTATTTGTTCTGCGGATTGTTAAATCCGGCGCGGGATCTTCAACTTGCAGTTTAGCTTGCGGCGTTGTCGTCCCAATCCCCACATTGCCTTCCACAATCAGGTTATCATCAGCGACATTGACTGTGGTAGTATCCATATAGGCAGAACCTATTCCGATCTTCTTTGCCCGCAGTTCCTCATACACCCCAAAAGGAGCAGGATAATAAGTAGTTATGGTAACATCTTCGGCAAAGGTATATTTACAAATAAAGCTGCTAATTAAGGCAATTAAAATAAATTCAATAAATGTTTTTTTGTTAACCATATTTCCTCCTGCTTTTTTAAGCTATCAGGACTAACGCCTTTCCCCGAATAATAATACAACGTATCCACATCCGGGTCAATGAAAAATTTCAAGGATGGTTGCCCCCCATATTATTTCAACTTCTCAAGTTCCCCCAGGGTTCTTTCCATGATAATCTTTTCTTTATTAAAGTATTTTTTCATCCTCTCTAAGCATTTATATTTTTCCGCCGGATCCCCGCCAAGGTACTTTGCGCAATCTTCCATATATCTCTTTGTCATTTCTATGTTAGCTTTTACATCTTCGGGTATTCTTTCACCATCGTGCCTTACTGCCCCCTCAAGGCATACACTATGGCAGGTACCGCAACGAATACATTCATCCATATTTATTTTTGCTTTTTCGTCCTCCATTGAAATTGCATTTACCGGGCACTTCTTTACGCAAATCCTGCAGCCAGTGCATTTTTCTACATCAACCCAGGGCATTTTAACACCTCCTTAAGAATTTCTTTAACAATATCGGGGACGGTTCTGAACTCAAACCCAAACCTGTCCCTGAGTTAATCCCAAACCCGTCCCTTGAGCTTTAACTTCCTCATAATCAGTAAAAACAAAAAACATCTTTAAACTGTAACCGGGGACAGCCCAGGGATTGCCGTCAGAATCGTCCCGCCTACATTATCCAACACTATACCGATAAGCCAATAAAAATATTAAATCTGACAACCTATTTAAGTAAACTAAAATATTTTCATTTCTGAACTTCTCCTTGTTTTTTAAGGTTATAACTCTACGTTCCAGACGTCTGGCAACCGCGCGGGCAATATGCAACGAGGAAGAAACCAGATTATCCCCGGCTAACACAAAATTATTAAAGACAAACCGTTTCTCTAATCTGCTAATTTCATTCTCTAAATACCCTACATTCTTAGAAGTAAGCCCTCTTTTTAATTTCTTAAAATTTAACACAGAAATCTGAGCCCCTATAATAAGTAAATCCCTTTGAATTTTTTCTAAAATATTTCTGTCTTTTTTATCTTTAACTAAACTTTTGGCCATTCCCAAAAAAGAACTGAGCTCATCCATTGTCCCTGCCGCTTCAAACCTTAAATCATCCTTACTTAATTTATCCCCGGAAGACAGGTAAGTATATCCTTTATTCCCTTTTTTGGTAATAATGCTTTGTTTTCTTTTTTTAATTAACATAGTTAATTAAGGTCTCTTTATCAAACCTGGGTATTTTAACATTTCCGGAAGTTCAATATATAACCTTTATTATAATATTCATCGTGCAGGAGAGTTTTGAAAAGTTTATACTTGAGAATAAAATTTGATTTTTTTATCTCTTTTATAATATCTTCCAACCCCACCTCAGCCAATTCATTTAAGGGGGTATCTTCTTTGTGATGTTTGGGATAAACAGAAAAAAGGCCTTCCTTTCTTAAAACCCGGTAAATCTCTTTATATACTGCTTCTCTTTCTCTTTTATCTACATAGTGGATAATATCATAACATAAAACGGCGTCGACAGAGTTATCCTCCAGAGGAATCTTTGAATTCTCATTTATTAAATTAATATTTTTTATACTGTCTTGCTTGATCAACTTTTTTAAGGTGTCTAAAGTATTTCTATCTTTATCCAGGGCATATATCTTGCCGCTTTTACCCACTATTTTTGATGCAGGAATTGCGTAATGGCCTTCACCACAGCCAAAATCTAATAAACTCTGGTTCTTTTTAACACCGATCTCTTTTAAAAACTTTATACCGTCTTGTTCTATCCACTTTTTAAGGTCCTGTTTCATCTTTATCTGCCTCGAACCTCTTTTGTAATTTTTACAAATCTAACCTGCCTCAGTTCGTTTATTTTCCTTAAACTTATCATAACTTCCATAATATGTTTAAGAATCGGCATAATGACTCTCTTAATCTTTATTTAGACTATCTGCAATCTTATTTATTATCTCAACCATAATTTTAGCAATCTCTTTATCTTGCTTAAACTGTATGAAGGGTTTGCCCGAGTCCCCAAGCTTTACCATCTCAGGCTCAAAAGGAATCCTTCCGAGAAACGGAACCTTTAAATCATAGGCGGCTTTCTCCCCGCCTCCTGTGCCAAATAAATCTATTTTCTCTTTGCAATAGGGGCATAAAAATGAACTCATATTTTCAATTATTCCGATAACCGCTACATTTAATGCCTTTGTAAATAAAACACTTTTCCTGGCATCTAAAACCGCCACATCCTGAGGAGTCGTAACAATAACAGCACCATTTAGATCCGGAATAAGCTGGCAAATACTTAACGGTTCATCACCTGTTCCCGGAGGTGAATCTATAACCAAATAGTCGAGTTCGCCCCAATTTACATCGCTTAAAAACTGTTTTATGGCTAACATCTTAAGAGGCCCGCGCCATATAACCGGCTGGTCTTTGCTATCCGCAATTAAAGCAAGGCTTAGTGCTTTTAAGTTCGGCAAGACTTTAATAGGTTCTATTCCCAAATCAGAAGTTGTTAGTTTCCTGCCTTCAATCCCCAACATCTTGGCAATGTTAGGGCCATGAATATCTACATCCAGGATACCAACCTTATTTCCTTTAATAGCCAGGCCATATGCCATATTAACCGCCACAGTGGTCTTGCCCACCCCGCCTTTTCCACTGATAACTATTAACTTATTCTTAATCCTGGACAAATTCTCTTTAAGCCGTTTATCCTGCTCCAATTGCTGTTTTTTTCTTTCTGTCTCCTGCACAGATAACCACCTTTTTAATTAGGACGTTTATTCAAGCTTACCTGCCGTTATCTCTTAAAATGTCTCAAACCTCGCATAGAGGCAGTATCATCTGAAATAGTGTCTTGCCATCCTGATCTGGTGTTTTTCTTTGAATCAAACCTTTGTATATATGGTTTGATATCAAGTAAAGGTGTACCATCTAATATATCAATATCTTTAATATGAAGGATATTATCTTTAATTTTTACCAATCGAACAAGACTCATTCCTAATTTATTGGGACGATGCGGAGCGCGTGTAGCGAAAATACCGTGTTTCTGATTTGAAAGATATGTCTTTAGGTGTAAACAAATTCTCCGAGATTGATGAAAGTAATAGAACAGATAAATATGGGAAAATCCCTGCAAATCCTTTAATCCCTCAGCATATTCACTATTCAATATAACTGTACCTTCGATGTCCTTACAAAAAACGGGTTGTATCGGAATTTTGGAAATTTCTTTATGTGGGGAATGGATAACGCCTATCGATTGAAAAACAAATTTATCATCACTCATGAGATACCTTTAAACAATTGATTTCAATCTAACAATTAATATACTGTTTGGGGACGGTTCTGAACTCAAACCTAAACCTGTCCCACATCTAATCCTAAACCCGTCCCCCAGACCAGAAATTCCTTACAATCAGCAAGGGATAGTCTTAACCTACAACCGGGGACAGGGTTGGGTTTGACTGAGGGACAGGTTTGGGTTTGCAACGAGAACCGTCCCCGAATGCGTATTGTTCCGGTCATGATTGCCCTTGATGAAAATAAACTTACCGTTCAGCTTCTTTTCAAATTGCCGATAC
>JAYEPI010000041.1:0-641 GCA_034723835.1 Candidatus Omnitrophota bacterium
GAATTCTTATCGTTTCGTGCGGTTTCTTTATCATCTGAATCCCGATGTTATAATTTCAACCCATTTTTATTCAAGCGAAGTTATAGCCTATCAGCGCCGTATTAAAAAATATAATGGCCGGTTAATATCGGTAATAACCGATTTTAAAGTTCACTTTTTCTGGGTGGTTAAAGGGATTGATAAATTTGTTGTTGCTTTTCAGAGCACAAAAAGGGAATTAATACGGAAGGGAATAGAAGAAGAAAGAGTAAATGTGCTGGGCATACCAATAGATGCTGTTTTCGCTGAATCACAAAATAAGGATTTGCTGCTTGAGAGATTAAAGTTGCAAAAAAACTTATTTACGGTATTAATTGTCAGCGGCGGTTCGGGAGTTGGGCCTATTGAAAAATTGGCTGATGAACTGGAAAATCTACCCTATCCTGTCCAGCTAATAATAGTTTGCGGGCATAATGAATTTTTATATAACCGTTTAAGCAGTAAAAAATTTAAAGTTCCGGCTAAAATCTATGGATTTTCCAGGAATATGCATGAATTAATGAATATCTCGGATATTATTATTACCAAATCCGGCGGGCTTACCAGTTCTGAATGTTTAGCCAGCAATCTGCCAATGATTATAATTGCCCCTGTGCCTGGCC
>JAYEPI010000041.1:651-3980 GCA_034723835.1 Candidatus Omnitrophota bacterium
AAAGGGGCAGCATTAAAGATTAAAAAGGTAAGAGAGATAAAAGGGTTAGTCCGTGAATTGATCGATAATTCTCAAAAGCTTAACCAAATGAAAGAAAATATAAAGAAAATAGCTAAACCGGATTCTGCCTTAGACCTTGCTAATTTAGTTATTAATTTGAAGGAATAAGTAAATGTTTAGGATTATACTTGTCAGTATATTTTTGTTATTTGTCCCTTTTTCTTTTTTGGTAAACGCTGAACAAGAGGTAGATTTATCAAAGGAATATCTTAAGCAGGGCATTTCTTTGATAAAGAATGGCCAATTAGAAGGGGCTATAGAGGAATTTAAAAAGGCTATTGAGATTAACCCCTTTTTTGCCGCTGCTTATTATAATTTAGGGCTCTGTTGTCTTCGCCTGGAGCGTTTTGAGGAGGCTATAGAATCGCTCAGTAGATATATTGAATCCCACCCTGATAGTGCTTTTGCTCACTATAACTTAGGTTGTGCCTATTCTAAAATAGGAAATGAACTCAAGGCCTTAGAAGAGTATAACAAGGCTGTTGAGCTTAATCCTAAATTATCTGAGCGTGAGCATCAATAAAGGCTTTCTTCGTTTATTCACTTATTCACTAGTTTTCCACAGCACTTTGGTTAATTGTTGTAACTATCTGTTTTTATTATAGTTATGTTAGTTTAACTTATTTTTTTTCGTATATGCAAGTTAACATAAGATATATTATAGGCGATTTGTGACACTTGAATACAAAAAGAAAAAAGGCCTTTTCTTTAAACCTTTTCTATCGTTATCCCGTGATTTAATCTACGATTTTTTACCGTCATCCTGTGGTTCAACCACAGGATCCAGTTTTATGTGTTTCTTTTTATATTAGTCACTAATTGGTTGTTCTTGGATATCCAACCACGCCTTAATTAATTGTATCTTAGCCTTACTGGGCATAGTTTCGGCTCTAAGCCAGCGATAAACGCTTCGGGTTGAGCTTTTAGTGTATTGGGCTAGGTTTATTGCCAGTTGCCCGTAACCCTTCATAAAACGCATATAATCGCGTAATCTGGCAAGGATCTGGATATCTTCCGGGTTATTTTGCTTAGTATGGTCCATAATTAGACACAATTTCTGGATCCTGCGGTCAAGCCGCAGGATGACACGTTAGGGTAATTTTTTTCGTCATCCTGCGGTTTAACTACAGGATCCAGGTAAATATGGTGATATAACTTAAAATTAGAGCAGTATTTTTGGGATGGAAATATTTGCTACTATCAATTCGCCCGTATAATGCGGGCCTTGTTTGCTTATAAGCCCTGTTTTCGGTAAGGCAAAGGTAACTGTTTTAACAGCCTTTACAGCTATTGGTAAAGGCGTTCCGCAATCCCCGCTTAATCCCGAGGGTATGTCTATGGATAATACCGGTTTTTTAGATAAATTTATTAATTCAATAATTTTTCTATAAGGATTTTTGATTTCTCCTGATAAGCCGGTGCCGAATATAGCATCAACTATTAAACCCGTTTTTGCCAGATTATCTTTAAATAATTTTAAATTTTTATTACTTAACAGCCATACCTTCTCTTTCATTTTCTTAAGAATATTATAATTGACCTTAGCCTCTCCTGTTAAATCTTTAGGGCTTCCTATGAGAAATATAGACGTATTTATGCCGTTATTTACTAAATGCCGGGCGCAGACAAATCCGTCTCCTCCGTTATTTCCTTTTCCGCAAATACATATTACCTGTCTATTTTTCCCCTTTATTGTCCCTATCGCAGCCTCATAAGCCGCCCTTCCGGCATTTTCCATAAGAACAATCGCCGGAATACCAAACCTTTTCCGGGCAATTAGATCTATTCTTTTCATCTTTTGCGAGGTGACGGATTTCATAAGCGTGTTGTTACGACGCAGTTTGATTGCGCGATGTTTAGGCGCCGAATTTTTTAAGCCTTAAGGCATTGGCTAAGGCTATATTCATAAGATTAAATGCGGGCATTCTTCCTATGCCGCCTTTTATGCAGCTTATTTCATCAAATCTTTTTACATCATCAGCGCGGCAGTGTTGCGAATGAACTATCACAGGCACAGGATGCCAGCTATGGCCTTTCAATTTGGCGGGTGTGGAGTGGTCAGCGGTTACTATTATAACATCAGGCTGTAACTTTAATATGCCGGGGATCAACCGGTCTATTTTTTCTATTTCCTTCACCTTTGCGTTGAAATTTCCATCTTCTCCTGAACTATCGGTTTTTTTAAAGTGAATGAAAAAGAAATCGTATTTGTCAAGATTATCCTTCAGCAATTTTATCTCTTCTTCTAAATCCTGGGGTTGCGGGGCAATATCCATACCTATTAGCCTGGCAACCCCTTTATACATTGGATATTGGGCAATGGCTAAGGCCTTAAGGCCGAAACGTTCCTCCATGGACCTGAAGGTCTTAAACCTCGCAAAACCCCGTAATAATATCATATTGGCCGGTTTTTCATTTCTTATACTACTCTTTGCCTGCTGGATAATCTGTTGAACGATATCCCTTGTTTTTTTAGCGTTTTTAGTTGTAGCTACAGGGTCTAAAGGCAGAAGCCCGTTTTTCTGGGGGTCTGTATCCAGGATATGCCCGTCTAAATCTTCACCGCGAAGCACCAGCACAGCGCGGTGTTCTTTCACGGTTTCGATAAATAATTCTACCCTTTCTATTTTGATGTTTTTTCGCAGCTTTTCGCAGAGCCGCCTATTTTCTTCTGTATCCAGTCTTCCTGCCCTTCTATCCACGATTTTTCCGTCGCCATCCATTGTGGCAAAGTTGATCCTGGCGCAGACGTCGCCTTCTTTTAATTTGAAATCTATACCCAGGGCTGAAAGCGCTCCCCTGCCGATGTTGTGTCTTAAAGGGTCATACCCGAATAAGGCCAGATGGCCCGGCCCGCTTCCCGGTGTTATGCCCGGCATAATAGGATCAAGTATTCCACAGATCGAAGAACCGGCTAGTCTGTCTAAATTTGGAGTATTGGCAGCGGCTAACTCGGTTTTACCCCCTTCTTTTAAAGGCAGGCCCCCTACCCCATCCATAACCAGAAATACTATCTTTGAGTTGTTTTTATTTATTAGGCCTTCTAAAAAATCGTTTCCCATGGGTTATTCTCTCCTTTTTAATTGGCCGCATTTTATATGCTACCACTTTTTGCGCCAAACCTCAAGGAAACTTTTTAAGGCTGTAACTAACATGTCAAGATGTCCGCTTTTTCTAACAAGTGATGTGTCCGCTTTTGGTTAATGTTAGTAGTAGTTCTTTTTCTTTTGGCTACCTTTTCTTTTTGTGGATAATGTGAATTTGTGGAT
>JAYEPI010000042.1:0-3967 GCA_034723835.1 Candidatus Omnitrophota bacterium
GTGCGGGTTTTGGGTAATATGACTCCATAACTATCCTCCCATGTTATGAAAGACATATTAGCATACCCCGCTTTGAAAGCGGACATTTCATTTGTTAAAGAACCGGACATTTCACTATTTTATAACATCAATTTCTATTAATTTCTATGTATTTCTTCTGCCTTCTGCCTGTTGCTTATTCTTTCCGTGTTATTTTAAATACAATATTCCCGCCATCCGGACAGGTCACTGTATCAATTGAATCGGGATTATCCATAAAGAAAAACTTTGCCCCGAAATTAAGGGCGAAAAGCGCCGGAAACATCGTATGATAGGCTGCTCCGCAAAAACCGGACTTACATTTTAATCCTTCAAATTCAAATCTATCGCCTAGTTTATAGCCGTAAGCGCAGCTGCCCCTGGTTCTAACCACTTCAGCAATCATCTTTTTTGGCTGCGGTCCTTTATATTGGAGGTCCCTGGGAATCTTTTCAACCTTTCTCTCCTTATCCAATATTTCTGCCTTAAATTCTAATTTTCCTCCGTCAGGACAAGTAGTAAAAATGGAGCGCTGATTATCCATAAATGGGAAACGCGCGCCAAAACTTAAAGAATAAATAGTAGGAAAAAGCGCGTGAGCCAGACCCAGACAAAAATGCTTGGGCGCATGGGTAAAATCATCTAAGACAATTTCATCACCAATTTTGTATCCATGATAGCAATCACCCTCTACCTTGGTAACAGTGAGTTTTATTTTGGGAAACGGCGTCTTTATCATAATTAACTAACATACATAAAGTTACACAAATTCTTTTGTCTGTTTTATTAATTCTTCCTCGCTAAGAAACTCCCTGTTTTTCTCTACCTCATGAACAAATTGGACAAGCCTTTGATTAAGCAGAGCTTTTCGGCCTATCGATTCGGCAAGATTAACAAATTCTCCGTTAATATAATCTACTTCCGAAGGCCTGCCTCTTTTGATGCTCTGTAATATCGAGCCGTAAAGCGGCTCTTTGCTTAAATTAGTCATTACATTGGAAAAAATCCCGGCTGCCTCATCCCGGGGTAAAGAAATAAGCTTGCTAATCCGTTCCAATGGAAAATCAGGCAAAGCAGTCAACTTAATCCGGGCCTGTTTTACTAAATCCCACCCTTCGCGCCAGATGCCCAGACCGATCCTGCAAATAGAAATATTTTTAAACGTTTCCTGCATACTTTTATTTAAGAGCGCCGGCAGACAATTATTGGCATTCAAAAACAACTTCATCCATTTCATCGCCATTATTTCACTGCTTAATGGCGAAGAAAATATCTTGGAAATAACCTTTCTGATTTCATCCAGGGTTCCGTTTACACTTGAATCTATTTGTCCTAAAATCCAATCTCCCTCAAAGTTATGCACGACCTTACCCGGGCCAAGATAAGTCGCCCCAAACATAATTATGCCGGCAAATAAATTATCCTTGCCAATTTTTTCAGCGACTATCTCTTCTGCCCTAATGCCATTTTGAATAGATAAAATCTTTGCCTTTTTTAAATACACAAGATTTTCTCTAATAACCTGCTCTAAATCCTGGGTCTTGCTGGCTAAAATAATCAAGTCAACATCTTCTTCGAGTTTGTTTCTAACTGTTAACCCGATTAAAAGCTTGCCCCTGACCCCATCTATTTCTAAACCATCCCGGGAAATAGCCGAAACCTGTTCCGGCCGGGCTACCAAAATCACCTGTTCATTTTTTTCAACAAGGTAACCTGCTATTAAGCTGCCAATCGCCCCTGCTCCGATAACTGCAATCCTCATCGATATGCCTCACTTCGTCAATACACGGAATTAACACAAATATTTAAGCTATCTGTGCTCATCTGTGTAATCGTCAAGTTTCTATATGGTCAATCAAGCCCTGTCTCTTTCAAAAGCCCGTTTAAATAAGTGCGAAATACTTCCGGAACCTCAGACAGGAACGCCTCAACCAAATCCTGCTTTTGGATCTTATCGCTTCCTCTTTCAACAGCTAATTCCTCGGCTTTTTTGATCACTACCTTTTCAGCAATATGCCGGTGAAAAAAAGGCAACTTAGAAACCAACAGTTTAAATTTTTTCTCAACATCCTGTTCCCAAATCACTTATCAGTTATCCTCAATTCGCAATAGGGTTTATACTGCTCCGTTCTATAAATCCTCTGCTTTTTATAGTAAAATTTTACTATTCAATTAATATAATTATATAAGAGTTTTAATCTTTGTCAAGGTATTTTTAAGGTTCTTTCCCAAATTTGATGTAAAATAAAAATAGAAAGAACCTGATTACAGAAATTTTTTAAGATTACAGTGATTTTCTCGAGGGAAAATAATCTCTGTAATCTGCTTTTAATCTCTGTAATCAGGGGTCGCTGACGTGGTTTTTAGGAGTTTTTCAGCGACCTCTTTAAAAGTTATGCAGGAGGGAGAAAAACTTGTCCTGTGCCCACAGGAAGTCCCAAGAGTAGCCGAGGAGACCGAAGTTAAAGGATTTACAAAAGGTGTTTATTCACGATTATTTTTTAGCTTTTCAAAATGATGTTTCACCACTTTAGCCTCGATCATATAGATGACATCTTCGGCGATGTTTGTGGCATGATCGCAAATTCTTTCTAAATGGCGGGCAATTAAAAGGAGAGGAACTGCCCGGGGGGCAGTTGTGCCGTCTTTAACCATATAATCATTTATCAATTCCTCATAAATCAGATTCCGCAATTTATCAGCCTCGGGATCAGAAAGAATAACCTGTTTGGCCAGATTTTGATCTCGATTTACAAAAGCATCTATCGCATCTTTTACCATCTTTCGGGCTATTGCAGTCAATTTGGGAATATCTATCAATGGTTTAAGCAAGGGTTCATGCACTAATTCCAGAACCCTCTGGGATATATTTACTGCCAAATCGGCAATCCTCTCCAGCTCTGCATTTATTTTCATTCCTGTAGTAATAGATCTAAGGTCTATCGCCATAGGTTGGCGCAATGCCAAAAGATTAACAGCCCTTTCTTCAATTATAAGCTCTAACTCGTCAATCTTTCGGTCATCTTCAATCACTGCCCCGGCCATCTGCGCATCTCTGTTTTTTAGCGCTTCTATGGATTTATAGATTGCCTCTTCGGTCAGAATTGCCATTTTTAACAAATTCATATTTAATTTTTTTAATTCCTCATCAAAATGCCTTTCCATTGGTTCCTCCCTTTGACCGGAAAAGTTTACAGTTAACGGCAAACTATTTTTATACTATCCAAATCTTCCGGTAATATAATCTTCGGTAATTTTCTTAGAGGGATTGGTAAAAATTTTGTTCGTTAGATCATATTCTACCAATTCTCCGAGCATTAGAAAAGCCGTAACGTCAGAAATCCGCGCCGCCTGCTGCATATTGTGGGTAACAATTACGATGGTATATTGTTTCTTTAATTCCTGAACAAGTTCTTCAATTCTTAAAGTCGCGGTGGGGTCTAAAGCTGAAGCGGGTTCGTCCATCAATAATACTTCGGGCTTCACCGATAACGCCCGGGCAATACACAATCTCTGCTGCTGACCGCCGGATAAAGCCAAAGCATTGCTTTGCAATCTGTCTTTGACTTCATTCCACAACGCCGCGTCTTTCAGGCTTTTTTCTACCCTTTGGACAACATAATTTTTATCTTTTATCCCATTGACCCGCAGGCCGTAAGCAACATTATCAAATATCGATTTAGGAAAAGGATTGGGTTTCTGAAACACCATACCAACGCGCCTTCTTATTTTTACCACGTCCATCCGGGGATCATAGATATCTTTTTTGTCTAAATAAATTTTTCCTTCAAAGCGGGTATTAGGAACCACGTCATTCATGCGGTTAAAAAGCCGGATAAAGGTTGATTTTCCGCAGCCCGAAGGCCCGATAATTGCGGTGACCCGATTTTGATAAATGTCCAGGGTTATATTTTTTAATGCCTGTTGATTTCCGTAGTAGAAATTCACA
>JAYEPI010000043.1:0-3918 GCA_034723835.1 Candidatus Omnitrophota bacterium
GCGCCCTTTGGTCAGTAAAAACAGTTTTGGCCAGAAAACAAAATGAGCCTTTAAATAAATCCTTTCTGGCTGAAAAAATCCCGCTTTTCTCCGAACCGGCCATTGGATGGCCGCCAATGAAATAAACCTCTTTTTTGCGAATCCGGGGGATCTTTTCAATTTCTTTAACCACCAGACCCTTTACACTCCCCACATCAGTAATAATAGCTCCTTGCTTGAGATACGGCATCATATTTTTTACTGTCTTTATTATCCGAAAAACCGGCACAGCAACAATTATCAGGTCAGCATCCCGAACAGCTTTTTCAAGTTCAAGCGTGGCATCAGTGACTGCCTTATACCTCTTTGCTAAATTCAAGGTCTTTTTATGCCGTGTCAGGCCGATTACCTGCCGGCTCAAACCAGCAGACCTTATTGCCAGTCCCAAAGAACCGCCGATTAAGCCAACCCCGATTATCGCCACTTTTTCAAATATCTTCATCTTTTACTTGTCTTAGTCGTTGAGTTTTAATAATCTGTGTAATCTTATTTTAAAATCTGCGTAATCAATCTAATATTCATTTTACCAAGCACTATATTTCTCTATCCACAACTTTTGCCAGTGCCCTTAATTCTTGCATTAATTTAACAAATCTTTCGGGAATTATTGACTGAGCACCATCCGAAAGCGCCTCTTCAGGACAGGAATGCACTTCAATTAAAAGCCCATCTGCTCCGGCAGCAACCGCTGCCTTAGACAGGGGAGCAACCAACCCCCATTTTCCCGCACCATGACTGGGATCTACTACAATGGGAAGATGGCTAAGTTCTTTGATTACCGGCACCGCGCTTATATCAAGAGTATTTCTGGTATATTCTTCAAATGTTCTTATTCCCCGCTCGCATAACACAATATTGAAATTCCCGTTAGAGGCAATGTACTCTGCTGACATTAAAAGCTCTTTTATGGTTGAGGATATTCCCCTTTTTAAGAGCACTGGTTTTTTAGTCTGGCCTACCTCTTTTAAGAGGTTAAAGTTCTGCATATTCCGGGCCCCAATCTGAAACATATCAGCGTATTTAGCTATCAAAGAAACATCTCTGGTATCCATAACCTCTGTTACTGTCACAAGTCCGGTGTCTTCGGCTGCCTGTCTTAAATATTTCAGGCCTTCTTCTCCAAGGCCTTGAAAACTATAGGGAGATGTCCGGGGTTTAAACGCCCCTGCCCGAAGTATCTTGGCCCCGGCCTTTTTAACTGCCCGGGCAGTCTCTAACAGTAAATCTTTATTTTCTATGGCACAGGGACCAGCCATAACTACCACTTCTTTGCCGCCGATCTTAACGCCTTTTACATCGATAATACTGTCCTGCGATTTGAATTCACGGCTAACCAGTTTGAACGGCTTTAAAATCGGAAAGATTTTTTCAACACCCGCAATAGCCTCAAGTGGCTGAACACGTAAAACATCTTCTTCGCCAATAACCCCGATTATGGTCTTCTCCACCCCTTTAGAAATCCAGGGCTTAAGACCCAATTTTTCAACTCTTTTAACTATATGATCTATCTCCTGCTCAGTAACCCCTGGCTTTAAAATAATAATCATTCTTCTCCCTCCTTAAATGAGGGCACAAGTTAGGAAAATCTTTGATTTTCCTAACTTGTATGCCCGAATTTAACCCCGCACCTTCTTGGTGCGGGTTAAATTCTTATCTATGCAATAAACCCCTAAGCGCGTTTATAAACTTTTTATTTTCCTTCATCGTCCCGACAGTAACGCGAATAAATTTATTCAACCCCCAGGCCCGCATATCCCTGACTATAATACCCCGCTTCAATAATTTGTTAAATATAACGCGGGTTTTCTTTCCCACATCTACTAAGATAAAGTTGGTAACGCTGGGAATATATTTTAACCCTATTTTATCAAGCTCCTTGTAAATATATTTTTTTCCTTCTTTTACCATTTTAAGCGTCTGCCTCAAGTGCTGTCTGTCGTCTAAGGCAGCCAGGGCAGCTATTTGAGCAATTGAGTTTACATTAAACGGCTCTCTAACCCTGTTTAAGCAATTTATTATTTCCTTATTAGCCAACCCATAGCCTATTCGTAATCCGGCCAGACTATATGCTTTGGAAAAGGTCCGGGTTGTTATAATGTTGCGTTTATTGATCAACTTTAACGTATTCGGAAAACCGGCAAAATTTGCAAATTCAAAATAGGCCTCATCAAAATATACTATAACCCCCGGAGGTACTTTTGATAAAAAAAGTCTTACTTCGTCTTCGGTTACATAGGTACCTGTGGGATTATCCGGATTAGCTATAAATACGAACTTTGTCTTTTTTGTTACTGCATCGGCCATCGAGCTTAAGTTATATCTTAAGTTTTTTAAAGGGACATACCTTATCCGGGCCCCGGCTATTTGGGCAACGATTTCATAAATAAGAAACGTCGGCCGGGCCACTACAATTTCTTCACCCGGATTCAAAAAAGCCCGCACAGCCAAACCAATTATTTCGTCCGAACCGTTGCCGATTATCAAATTAGCAGGATTAAACCCTAACCGTTCAGCTAATTTTCTCTTAAGATAATAACAACTGCCGTCGGGATAACGGTTTAACTGATTGAGGCCGTTTTTGACAGCTGAAACTACCTTTTTAGATGGTGAAAGCGCATTCTCATTAGACGCAAGCTTGATAACTTGTTCAAGGCCAAGGTCTCTTTTTAATTCTTCTATTGGTTTGCCGGGCAGATAAGGCGTTATTTGTAATATATCTTTTCTGGCTAACTTTGTCATTACTTAAAACTCCTAAAAACCACTAACAGACTTTCGGAACTTTATTTATTCCTCAGCCGGATAAGAACCTAAAATCTTCAAATAGCGGCATTCTTTTTCCAAATCGTCCAATGCTACGGTTACTTTTTTATCCCGGCAATGCCCCTGAAGGTCGACAAAAAAGTAATATTGCCAGGCTCTTTTCTTGGAAGGCCGGGATTCTATCTTGGTCAGATTAATATCATATTTCTTAAACGGGGCGAGCATTGCATGCAATGCCCCTACTTTATCTTTAACTGAAAACATTACCGAGGTTTTATCCCTGCCGGTAGGTTGCGCCAGGGTTTTACCGATCACCAAAAATCTGGTAACGTTATGATGGCTGTCCTCAATTGACCGGGCAGCTGTTTTTAATTTATATCTCCGGCCGGCAAGTTCGGAAGCTATAGCAGCGCTATTTTTTTCACCGGATGCGCAAAGAGCTGCCCGGGTAGTGCTGGAGACTTCGATTAATCAACAGGTTATGAGATACCTCTAAAGAAATTTCAGAGCATATCTTTAAATCGGATTCGATAAACATATCCAGGGTATGACTGACCATCCCTTCAACTGAATTTTCAACCGGAATTACGCCATAATCACAACGCAAACGCTCTACCTCGGTGAAAACATCGGTAATGCTATTGCACGGCTTATAGTTAATACTGGTACCGAACTTTTTTAAGCAAGCCAGATGTGTAAAGGTGACTTCCGGGCCCAGATAAGAAACCATTAACGGTTTCTCCATACTTAAAGACCCTGACATAATTTCCCGATAGACAGCTTTAAGTGAAGAGCCGGAAAAAGGACCCTTATTTAAAGAGGCTATCCTTTCATAAATGGCTCTTTCCCGGTCAGGTACAAAAACTTCTTTTTTGTCTTTTCGTTTTATATGCCCAATCTTTAAGGTAAGACCGGCTCTTTTATTGAGCAACTGGATAATTTTTTCATCTATCCGGTCTATCCGGCTGCGTAACTCCTGCAAATTCATCTTCTAACCCTCCCTTTGCTTCCTTTAAATCAGGTAATTCCGACAAAGAATTCAATCCAAAATATTCTAAAAATCGCTTGGTAGTGCCATAGATAATGGGCCTGCCGGCGGTTTCTCTGCGGCCTTTTATC
>JAYEPI010000044.1:0-3916 GCA_034723835.1 Candidatus Omnitrophota bacterium
GATAGATGCTACTAACGGCCGAAGAACAAGGGCGGTGATCATTACCGACAGCAATCACATTATCCTCTCCAGCGCACAACCAGAGACAATTCTCGAAAGAATGAAAGGCAAAGGATAGATGGACAAACAAGGTCTTTTGATAGTTATATCTGCTCCATCCGGAAGCGGGAAAACTACTCTTTGTGAAAAACTAGTGTCTGCTTGTCCTGATATAGTATATTCCATATCTGCAACTACCAGGCTTTCTCGAAAAGGGGAGAAAGACGGCAAAGATTATTTCTTTTTAAAAATCGAAGAATTTGAAAAGAAAAAACGAAATAATGAGTTTCTAGAATGGGCAAATGTTTTTGGCGAATATTATGGCACTCCGCGCCGGTTTATCGACAAGATGAGGAAAAAAGGGAAAGATGTTATTCTGAATGTAGATGTCCAGGGCGCATTTCAGGTTAAAAAAATTCATCCGGAAGCAGTATTCATTTTTCTTCTTCCTCCTTCAATGGATATACTTAAACAGCGGTTACGCAACAGAAGAAAAGACAGCGCAAAAGAGATTTCTAAGCGTCTTCGGTTCGCTAAATCCGAAATTGCCCAAATAAACAATTACGATTACGTTATTATTAATAAAAGTATTACCAAATCTCTTCGCAAGTTTTTGGCTATTATAGATGTTGAAAAATCCAGGATCAAACAGATGAAAGTTGAGATAAATGACCTATATTCCTCTTGATGAATTATTAAAAAATGTCGGCAGTGTCTTTAAATTAACTGTATTATCCGCCCGGAGAGCTTCTGAGATTAACGGAGGTATGCCGAAATTAGTAAATACCAGCTCTAAAAAACCGATGATTATAGCATTAGAAGAGATAGCGCAGGGTAAGGTAAATTATAAAGTTATTAAAGGCAAAAAATAAAAAAGTTTGATTACTGAACACGAATGGACACAAATTATCCCGAATGTTCACGAATTTGTGGGAATTTGTGTGTAATTCGTATATCTTTGTGTAATCAGTAAGGTTATAATAAAGATGGCAATGAAAAAGAAAGAAATCATAGTTGGTGTATGCGGAAGTATTGCTGCTTATAAGGCGGTTGAGGTAGTGAACCACCTTACTAAGACAGGGATTAACGTGAGGGTAATTATGACCGATAAGGCCACCCGGTTTGTCGGACCCCTTACTTTTCAGACTATGTCCGGGAATCCGGTTGCCGGAGACCTTTTTGATATATCGCAGGATTCCCCGCCTCATATTTCTCTGGTTAAATCAGCCGATCTTATCTTAATCTGTCCGGCCACGGCCAATATAATAGGCAAACTGGCCGGTGGTATTGCTGATGACCTTTTAAGTTCTGCGATTTTAGCGTCCAAGATAAAGGTTTTTATCTGTCCGGCAATGAATGAAAGGATGTATAATAATAAGATAGTGCAGTCTAATATTGGAAAATTAAAGGCCCTAGGATACAGATTCATCGGCCCCCGATGGGGGCGTTTGGCTTGTGGTTATGAAGGCAAGGGCCATTTGGCCGGGGTAGAAGTTATTTTGAAAGAAGTGAAGAAAATTTTAAAATGACCCCACCTAAAGTTGTCCTAATTACCTCAGGTCCTACGTGGGAGTTTATAGATCCTGTGCGATTTATATCCAATCCTTCTACCGGAAGAATAGGTTATGAATTAGCCCGGGAAGCAGTCTCGCGTAATTTTAGGGTTATTTTAATCAGTGGCCCCACCAGGTTAATCCCGCCCAAAAACGTCAGATTCATTTCAGTAGTAACGACCCTTGAGATGAGAAAAACGGTTGGAAGATTTTTCAAACAAGCCGATTGTTTAATTATGGCTGCCGCTGTTTCGGATTATAGAGCAGCCAACCCCAGGACGCAAAAGATAAAGATCAAACAACCGATGAGCTTAAAGCTTGTAAGGAACCCTGATATTTTACAGAAAATGAGTAAAAATAAGGGCAAGAGGATCCTGGTAGGATTTGCCTTAGAAACCAGGGATTTGGTCAAAAATGCCCGGTTAAAGCTTGATAAAAAGGGATTAGATTTTATAGTGGCTAATAAAACAGATATTCGGCAGATGCCTTTCGGCAATAATAAGATATCCTGCGTGATCATAGATAAATTCGGAAATGAAAAAAAATTAAAAAATATATCCAAGAGAAAATTAGCCGGGGTTATATTTGATAAGATTGATACTATTACCCAGCGTCATTCTGCGGCTTAGAGGCTTGAACCCAGCCAGTGAGGGGTGTGTGGTTCGCTGAGGATGCCCAAAATATTGAATTAGACACATACCCTCCGACTTGATCAAAGGGTCGGGCAATGATGATGGGAATGGTAAAATAGCAAAGAGAACGTTCCTTGACTTTTATATAGCGGTATGTTAAGAATAGTAGTTGATTTTGGCGGGATAGCCAAGTGGATAAGGCGGCGGTCTGCAAAACCGTTATTCATCGGTTCGAGTCCGATTCCCGCCTCCAATGAGCAAATAATCCCGAAGTTTCGGGATTATATTGCGAATTGGTGTCGATGACTTGCCTTAACGGCAAATTGTCGATACCTCTTAAATAAGATCCTTCGCCGAAGGATCTTTCAAAAGCCTTTTTGATTTAGTGAAGATTATAACGGCCGGGGTGTTGGAATGGCAGACAATACGGACTTAAAATCCGTTGGAGCTTAGCTCCGTGTGGGTTCGAGTCCCACTCCCGGCACCAATGAGGACATAACTTACGAAAATCGGAGATTTTCGTAAGTTATTTGTCCTCATTGATATCGACAATTTGCCTTAACGGCAAATTGTCGATACCTCTTAAATAAGATCCTTCGCTTAAAGAGTCTCAGGAGAGATGAGCATCGCTCAGGATTTAATATATAGTTGTGATCATTTGTGTATGAAATGAAGGAGGGAAGTTATGAACAAAAAACTTGCTATTCTGATGGGGTTGATCGTAATGGTCACACTATCTATCTTTATATTCATAACTCATTGTCCGGCGTTTAGAGAACCGGAAGCGCCGGCTGCGGTTAGGGATGTTTTAGGGGAATATGCCCAAAAATTCCCTCAAGGAAGACTTGATTATGCCGGCAGGATAGGTGACCGGTTTTTTATCGGAATTATTGTTTTTCCGCAGGGGTCAGAGCTAGGCGTCCGTTATGTATTATTAGGAAAATTTAAGCAATGGGAGCCGATCGCTGAATTTACAAAATTAGAGTATTAAATAAAAACATCCCATAAAGATTGTTAATGATTACAGAGATTAAAGATAAGATTATAGAGATTAAAAAAGAAAGAGAGGAGATGGGAGATGAAAAAATTTAGTATAATCTTTTTAGTGCTAAGCGCTTTTATGTTGTTTGCGCTGAATTTGCCGGCAGCGGAAAAATATGATCCAAAACTACCAAGAAAAATCGAAAACTTAGTAAAACAATTAGAAGATAAAAGTGTCAAAAAGAGGCAGACAGCGACTAAAGAATTAATAAGAATCGGTAAACCTGCGGTAACTGAGATTTGTTTTGCTCTTAATAATAGCGATAACAGATTTGCCAAGATGTGCTGTGCCGATGCGCTGGGGGCTATTGGTGATGTTTCAGCAGTGCCTTCTCTTATCAGGGCCTTAACCGACCAGAAGTCCCGGGTAAGGGCGTTTAGTGCCCGGGCCTTAGGAGAACTCGGGGATGCTTCGGCCGTTAAATCCTTGATAAAGGTTGTTAAAAAAGATGATGCTTCAATTGCCCGGGCATTTGCTGCTACGGCCTTAGGCAAGCTTGGAGACCGGGAGGCGGTTTCTACGCTTATCAATGCCTTAACACGCGACGAGGCCTCAGAGGTGAAAATAGCCAGTGCCGGTGCTTTAGCAATGTTAAAGGATATTACCGGTGTTAGCCCATTATGTGAGGCATTACTTGATGACCGGGATAT
>JAYEPI010000045.1:0-3897 GCA_034723835.1 Candidatus Omnitrophota bacterium
AACGGAATTAAAAAAATAGATGCCCGGCCAAGTGACAGTATAGCCCTGGCATTAAGGTCAAAGGCGCCTATTTTTATTGAAGAGGACGTGCTGGAGGTCGTGGCTACGTCTAGTGAATAGGTAACACCACGGAGATAGAGAAATATAAAGGAGGTTTATTGTGACGAAAAAAGGTTTTTTAACGGCATTTTCTATAATGTTAACATTAATTGTTTCAGGTTGCGCCGAAATTGAACCGCCGAATCCAGTCAATATATTACAGAATCCTCTTGGAACAGATCCGATAACAATGGGTATGACCAAGGAAAAAGTTATTAAGATCTGGGGTAGTCCGAACTTTGTCACCCGAACCGGTCATAATGAACTGGGAGTTGTTTGCGAAGAGTGGGTTTACCGTGCGCATTATCCGTTGTTGCCTGTAAATGCCGGCTATCTCCATAAGACCAAGTACTTATATTTTGAGGGAAATGTTCTCGTCCGGCAGAAAGAAGAGTAGCGGCAATAAGTGGAGGAAATAAGATTGAAGTCGATTTTAATGATTTGCCCAAATTGTTATAGATCATTTAGCGCCAAAACGACTTTGTGCCCAGGCTGTAAGGTTAAACTTCTTGAAGCTAAGCATCAGCATTTGCGAAAGATTACTAAAAAGACAAAACATAACGGCAAGAAAAATGATTACAGAGATTAAAAAGTTTATGTTATTATGAATGATAAAAAGTCAGAGATTGCTGGTATTTTAAACCAAATTGCTGATCTTTTAGAGATAAAAGAAGAAAACCCCTTTCGCATCAGGGCCTACCGCAGAGCCGCTCAAAGCGTGGAAAGGCTTTCGCAGAATTTGGAGAAGTTAGCCGGACAAGATCGACTTACCGAGATCCCGGGTGTTGGCCACGACCTTTCTTTAAAAATTAAGGAATTTTTATCTACCGGCAAAGTTAAATTCCATCAGGAATTGATTAAAAAATCTCCCCAGGGATTTTTAGAATTAATGACCGTTTCTTCAATAGGGCCTAAGACCGCAAAATTGCTTTCAGAAAAATTAAATATAAAAAGTATAAACCAGTTAGAAAAATACGCCCGTTTTCACAAGATAACAGGACTGCCGGGATTAAAGGAAAAGAGCGAAGATAATATTCTTAAAGGAATAGAGTTTTTAAAACGGACAAGAACAAGAACTCCTTTAGGGATAGCTTGTTATATTACTGAGGAAATTATCGGCCAACTTGAGGAATTGCCTCAAGTAACGAGAATTAGTCCGGCAGGAAGTCTTCGGCGAATGCGGGAAACCGTCGGGGACATAGATATTTTAGTTGCCGCTAAGTCTCACCAACAGGTAATGGATACTTTTGTTAATCTCCCTTTGGCCAAGGAAGTTTTAGCGCACGGACCGACTAAATCGAGCATCAGGGCAAAAGAGGGGATTCAGGTTGATTTAAGGGTGGTTGCGCCAGGTAGTTTTGGAGCAGCCCTGGCCTATTTTACCGGTTCCAAAGAGCACAATATAAAGTTACGCAGGTTGGCGCTGAAAAAAGGGCTGAAGATTAATGAATATGGCGTATTTGACGTAAAAACCAAAAAGAAAATTGCCGGTAAAGAAGAGTTTGAAATTTATAAGACCTTAGGATTGGCGTTTATTCCTCCAGAGATAAGGGAGGACCAAGAGGAGATCGAAAGAGGGTTAAAGAAAAGAATTCCGAAATTATTAGAGAGAAGCGATATTAAAGGCGATCTTCACATCCATTCTAACTATAGCGATGGTGCCAATACAATAAAGGAGATTGCTCAGGTTTCTCAAAGAATGGGTTATGAATATATAGCAATTTGTGACCATTCTAAGAGTTTGGCAGTAGCCGGAGGAGTTCCTGTTAAAAAATTATTAAAAAAAATAGAGGAAATAAAAAAACTTAACAAAAAACTGAGAAAAATCAGGGTATTAGCCGGGGCAGAAGTTAATATTTTGCCAGATGGTTCATTGGACTACGAGGATAGCCTTTTAAAACAGCTCGATTTTGTAGTAGCTGCTGTTCATACTGGATTTAAACAAAACAAAGAAGCCCTAACCGATAGAATAGTAAGGGCTATGGAGAATAAATATGTCCATCTTATAGCCCATCCGACAGGAAGGCTTATAGGAGTAAGAGATCCTTATGGAATAGATCTTGAGAAAATTTTTAAAGCGGCCAAAGAGACTAACACTGCTTTAGAGATAAATGCATTTCCAGCCAGGTTAGACCTAAATGACAGAAATTGTTTCCAAGCAAAAGAAAAAGGAGTAAACTTAATTATTACTACCGATGCCCACACTATTGGTCAGTTAAATAATATGTTTTTTGGTGTCAGTGTGGCTCGAAGAGGATGGCTGAAAAAAAAAGATATCTTGAATACCCTCCCAGTCCGGCAATTTCTTGAAAAGATAACAAAGAGATAGCTACAGGCAGGGTCATAAGGTCATAGTAATCATTTTTAAAGGAGGCTAAATTGAAAAAAGCTTTATCAGTGATCAGTTTAGTATTGATGCTTAATTTACTTGGATGTGCTGCCATGCCGGTTTCTCCGATAATTAAGGAAAGGGTTTTAGTGGCTGCTTTTGATTCTACCTGGGAGGCAACATTGGAAGCCCTAAGGGAAGAAAATTTTGTAATAGATTCCGTAGATGAGGGGAAAGGTATCATTAGAACCAGGACTCTTAAAATAACCGGAGAGGTAACTAAAGCCATTAGCCAGGGATACAATAAGACATTTGGTAAACCTATTGAAGGTACTTATGATCTGAGCATAAAGGTTAGAATAAAGGATGAAGACAGAACAAGCATCAGAATAGATACCCGCATTAAGGCTAATTTTCCAAGGCATGGATGGTATACTAAAAGTTCTTCAGGTGCTATCGAAAATAGAATATTTTCCAACATTATGAGAAGACTGGAGCAGGATAAATTATTGCATGATTGGTTTTGATTGTCTATGCCTTAATACGTATAATGCGCTGTAAAATAAATAAAGGTATGATTACACAGATTAGTCTAGATTACACAGATGAGTTTTTATATCGCTAATCTGTGTAATCTGTTTTTAAAATCTGTGTAATCAATATAATCCTTATTTATGTCGTAGAGCGGTATAGGGAGTGAAAGGAGGCTTAAAGGGTATGAAAAAGAAATGGCCGTATTATGTTGGCTGTGTAGTTATTCCGCATATAATGTTAATAATGGGAATTATATTTTTATCAAACAGAGAAAAGGAAAATAAAAATCTTGGAGTACAACTGTGCAAGTATTCAACCATTGTTTTAGCGTTAGGCTTTTTAGTGTATTATATCTTTTTTACGCCGATATTCGGGCTTGATTAATTCGCATATTCAAAGAAGAATTTCACGAAGATGGATTTACGAAAATTTATTCTAAATTTTCTTGCAGCTATCGGGATTAATTCGCGCAATAAGTTACGTCGTCCTTAAGGACTCCGTAACTTATGCGCTCATTAAGGAGGATAAGATGCTTGAGGAAAAAATTAATAATGATATAAAAGAAGCAATGAAAAGTAAAAACCCTGTTAAAGTAACTGCTCTCAGAATGTTAAAGGCTGCTATTAAAAATGTGGCGATTAGAAAAAAAATTGATTTACTGGAAGATGCCGATATTTTTCAAATAGTGGCTAAACAAATAAAACAGCGCAAGGATTCGATCGAAAGTTTTTCCAGAGGAAAAAGAGAAGATCTGGTGGAAAAGGAAAGTCGCGAGATGGAAATCCTGCAGGCTTATCTTCCGGAACAATTGCCAGAGCAAGAAGTTATAGCGATTGTTAAAGAAGCCATAATTGAAATAAATGCCCAGAGCCGTTCTGATATGGGTAAGGTAATGAAGATAGCTTTAGAGAAAGTCAAAGGAAGAGCAGATGCTA
>JAYEPI010000046.1:0-3824 GCA_034723835.1 Candidatus Omnitrophota bacterium
AATTCAACCGCATAAGAAACAAACTTCCCCGCGAAATCGAAAAGCCGGTAATTGCTAAATATGAATATCTGGACGTGCCGATGATGATCCTGGCAATAACCAGCGACATCCGCACCCCGGAAGAACTGCGCAAGATAGTCGAGGAAAAGGTAAAAAACCACATTCAAAGGATCGAGGGAGTTGCCCGGGCCGAGGTCAGCGGCGGAAGAGAAGGAAAAGTTCTTATCGAAATAGATCAGCATAAACTCCGGGCTCATTCCCTGTCAATAAACCAGATAGTAGACACAATCAACCTCAACAATGCAAATCTGTTATCCGGAGAAATAAAAAGGGCAAGGGATAAATACTTAGTGCGGACCATCGGTGAGTTTCAATCCCTAAGCGAGATCGAGAACTTAGCGGTTGTTACAACCCGGCAGGGTTCAGTAATCAGGGTTAAGGATATCGGCGAAGTCAAAGACTCTTATTTAGACCCGGTTGCCTTTGCCCGGGTAAACACCCAGCCGGTAGTTTCAATTTATATCCAGAAAGAATCTACTGCCAATACAATAAAAATATCCCGGCTCATTGATAGAGAAATAAGGGCGCTAAAAGAAATCCTGGCGGAAGACATAAAGATTACTCCTACTTTTAACCAGGCCTCCTATATCCAAAACGCAGTAAATCAAGTCAAGACCTCCTTGGGCTACGGCGCAATCCTGGCAATTTTCATTCTTTTGTTTTTTTTAAGGGACCTGCGTTCGGTATTTATTATTACCTTGACCATTCCTATTTCAATCCTGCTTAGCTTTAGCTTAATGTTCTTTGGAAAAATCACTTTAAATGTAATGACTTTATCCGGCCTGGCATTAGGCATCGGAATGCTTTTAGATAATTCGATTGTCGTCTTAGAGAATATTTTTAAAAAAAGACAAAACTTGGTCAGCCAGTCGGCCAGTCTGCCAGTCGGCCAGCCAGGCGACCAATCGGCCGGTCAACCAGACGATCAATCGGCCGGTCAACCGGGCGACCAATCGGCCGGTCAACCGGGCGACCAACCAGTCGTTCAGCCACTCAGCCCATCCGAGGAAAAAAACACAGCAGTTACCGGAGCAAATGAAATGCTTTTAGCAATTGTCGCCTCAACCATTACCACCCTGGCTGTCTTTCTGCCTCTGGTTTTTATTAATCCTGAAATTAAAATGCTTTACAGTGGTATTGCCCTGACAATCACCTTTTCTCTTTTAGCTTCTTTATTGGTTTCCTTAGCGCTTGTGCCAATGTTAACAGCAAAGATGAGGCTGGGGCATCGCGAGACACCGAATGCACCAAGACAATCCGCCTTCTCGAGGTCACTGCGCTTTCTGACCTTCAAGGGTTTTACTAACAAATTTATTGGTTTTTACCAACGGCTTGCCGGCTATTGTCTAAACTTTCGCTATTTGATTATTGCGATCATGATTCTTGCCTTTGTTTTTACTTTTCAACAATCACAGAAGTTGGAAAAAGAATTTATCGGCGTAGCCGAGCAAAATAAATTTACCGTCTTTATCCAGCTGCCCACAGGAACAAGACTGGAGATTTCGGATAAAATTGTCTCTCAGGTAGAGAAAATTGTTTCGGCCCGGCCTGAGGTAAAAACAGTTACCGCCAAGGTTGAGCCCTGGTCAAGCAAGGTATATGTAGAGCTTCTGCCTTTGAATAAACGAAAAATCTCCACCGGAGAAGTAATTAAACTACTCCGGCCTTTAACCGATAAGATTGAAACCGCGTTTATTTATTACGAGGAGCCGGAAGAGGTCGGCACAAAAGAAATCCTTTTAGAAATCTATGGCCATGACTATGAAATATTAAAAGGCCTGGCCATGCAGATAGCACAAAAAATACAGCCGATACCTAAATTTACTGACGTCAAAATCAGAATGCGGGAGGGCCGGCCGGAAATGCGCCTGAATATCCACAAAAGACAGGCAGCCCTTTTTGGCTTATCAACCGAAGATATCGCCCTTAGCCTGCATACCCAGATGCGCGGCCTGGTGGCTACGCGTTACCGGGGCGGCAACGAGCCACTGCTCCGGCTCAAAGAAGAAACTTTGCTTGGACAACAACCTCATTATTTTTCTTCTGAACGGGAAAAAACCCTCCAGAGAAAATCCGCTGAGTTTAAAAACCTGACCACACCTGGTTCTGACCTGAGGGAAAAACAAAAACCATCAAAAGAAGTTGAGACAATTGCGCGGCTGGAAGAACAATACCGCCGGACATTCAAAGATCTGCGCCGGATCAGCATACTCACCCCTGATGAAAGACAAATTTATTTATCGCAGCTCGCCGAGTTCAAATTCGACCTTGGCCCAAGCGAGGTCTGGCGAAAAAATAAAGCACGTATGGTCCAGGTCAGCGCTAATACCGGCGGCATGGCCTTAGGAACTGCCGCAGACAACGTAAAAACTGCTCTTTCTGATTTAAAACTCCCCAAAGATTACTTCTGGCAATTTGGCGGCAACTATGCTAGAATGATCCAAAATCAAAATGAGCTTAGGTTTGCTCTCATTTTGAGCCTAGTCCTGGTATATATGATTCTGGCCGGGCTGTTTGAATCCTTTAAACAACCGTTTATTATATTATTTTCTGTGCCCTTAGCAGCAGCCGGGGCAATAGCTGCCTTGCGAATAACCAACAAACCGGTGGGTACTGGTGTTTTAATCGGCGCGATTATGTTAGGCGGCATAGTAGTCAATAATGCAATTATATTAATCGACCGGATTAATTTTTTAATCCGTTCTCAGGGGGCCACCAGCAAGGCTAAGATGCGCCAGGCAGTAACCACAGCGTCCCGCGATAGGTTAAGGCCGATATTGATGACCTCTTTAACCACCATACTGGGACTTTTACCTATGGCCTTAGATAAAAGCGAATCTTCAAACCTCTGGTCGCCCCTGGCTATTACGGTAATCGGGGGGTTGAGCGTATCGACAATTTTAACCTTGTTTGTTATCCCCAGTGTCTATCTCATATTTGAAGATTTGAGAAAATAAAAGGGGCTCTTTCCTAAATTTGATGCAAAATATGAAAATCGTTACCACGGAAGCACCGAAGGACGGAATCACGGAAAAATGAATTTAACTATAAAAAGAAACTAAATCTTTTCAGTGTTTCCGTGGTAAGTTTTTTATGAGTTTAGAATTAGAAGAAATAGACTGGTTAAATTTGACAATAGCAAAGATTATACCAGGGAGGGTTTATGAAATTTAAAAAAGCACAGGCAATTATTATTATCTTTGCTATACTCTGGGTAATCTTCATTGGCTGGGGGGTTGTCAGAACTACTGTCCGGCGGCTGTCCAAAAAAGGGTTTTCTGCTAAAGAAACTGCCTCAGGGCAGGCAAGGCCCTCGGCAGATCCTTCTCTGCCGATTAAAGAACCATCTGAGAATGTCAAAGCCCGTCCTGTTTTAGTAAGAACATTAAGGGCTACGCCGATAGATTTTTCTGACCTCCTGCCGGTAATGGGAACTATCAAAGGTAGCACAGAAATTGAGCTTAGATTTGAAATAAACGGAATTATAAAATCCATCTATTTCCGCGAGGGAGCAAAAATAAAAAAAGGAGATCTTGTTGCCTGCCTGGATTCAAAAGATGCCCAGCTTAAATTAAACTATGCCAAAAATAAGCTCGCCTCTATGCAGGCTGCTTATCAGGCCAACTTGAAAAAAGTGGATATTCACCAAAAACTTTATGAAGCCGGAGTAATCATCAAATCAAGGTTGGAAGAAGTAATGCTGGAGTCCGAAAGTGCCAAGTTTCAGGTAGAAACAGTCAGGGCCGAAAAAGACTTAGCTGAAA
>JAYEPI010000047.1:0-3761 GCA_034723835.1 Candidatus Omnitrophota bacterium
GGACATTTACATCAGCCAAAACAACGGTGCGCCGCTCCATGTGATCGACAAGACGTCCGGGAGTAGCAACCAGAACACGCGGATTTTTTCTCAGCGCTTTTAGCTGCAACTGCATGGATGCGCCGCCTATAATAACAGCTGTCTTTATGCCAAACGACAGGGCAATCTTCCCAAATGCCTCATTAACCTGAATAGCAAGTTCCCTGGTAGGTACAAGAATCAGCGCGCGGCCCCTTCTCCGGGAAAGGCGCTGAATAATAGGAATGGCAAAGGCAAGTGTCTTGCCTGTTCCGGTCTGCGCAACTCCTATAATGTCTTTGTCTTCTATAGCGATGGGTATGGTTTTATGTTGAATCGGCGTAGGAACCGTAAACTTCATTCGATCGAGTATATCCAGTATTCTCGGGGCAATTCCAAGGCCGTAAAAAGAAGTGTTTGTCTGGTGCAGGGGTTGTGTCATTATGATTCATAATAACACTATCGGATGGCGTTGTATACAACTATTATTTTCTTATGATGAGTACAGATTATCTGTGTCTTGGGGGTCAGGTCTCAACATTCAACATTTTTTATCAAATCAATCTATTTTGTCAAGTGTGGAGACCTGACCCCTTTTGTGGCTGCCCCGCCTGGACTCGAACCAGGACAACATGATCCAGAGTCATGCGGACTACCAATTATCCAACAGGGCAAAGCTAATTATCCAAACACCTCTTCTTTCTTTAGAAGTTCCTGCCAGTCTTTATCAGTATTATTCTGGATCTCTTTAATCTCCCGGCCAGTCAGGTGCCTGAATCTTCCCTGGAGCCTAAGATATTCGGAAACAGGCCTTTTATTAACAGGTTTTTTAACTCTATATCTACCCTGTTTTACCTCATACAGAGGAAAAATACAAGTCTCAACCGCCAATCTTGCTATCCTAACCGTAAGATTAGAAGGGTATTTCCAACCGGCAGGACAAGGAGAAAGTATTTGTAAAAACTTAGTGCCTTTAATTTGCTTAGCAGTCCGTAATTTAGCAATAAAATCCTCGGGATAAGAAATACTGGCACTCGCGCAGTAAGGTATCTTATGAGCAGCCATTATCTCTATCATATTCTTTTTGGGGCCTTTTTTAAAGGTCTTAACCGGGGTAGTACTGGTCCAGGAACCGTAAGGAGTAGAGGAACTCCTTTGAATACCGGTATTCATATAAGCCTCATTATCATAACAGACATAAATCAGGTTGTCCCCTCTTTCTACAGCACCGGAAAGTGCCTGAATGCCTATATCCATGGTTCCGCCGTCACCGGCCCAGGAAAGAACAGTCACTTCCTTCTTTCCCTTGACCTCTAAAGCAGCGCTGACCCCCGCTCCGCAGGAAGCAGCAGTCTCAAAGGCAGTATGGAAAAGCGCAACACCTGCTGAAGAATAAGGAAACGGCCCATCAATAACCGTCCAACAACAAGCAGGTAAGACAATTATGGTTTTCTCACCAAGCGCTTTTAGGGCATAACGCATAGCCAGGGTTGCGCCACAACCCTGACAAGCGAGGTGGCCGGGATTTAATATCTCTTCCTGAGGAATAGTCAATTTCATTTCTTCAAACCTATCCAGTTAATAATATCTTCTTTCAAGCCCTGTTTTTTGTTTAAAGAATTGATGATTTTTTCGATATCATCACACCTAACATCCCTGCCGCCTAATCCAGCAACAAATCCATAAACCAAGAGTTTCTTTTTCCGGCTAAAAAGCGCTGACTTTACCTCAGAAAAAAATATACCTTCATTTCCGAAAGAAATATTTCTATCAAGCACACCGATTACCTTTGCCTCTTTTACCAGTGCCCGGATTTCTTCTTTTGGGAAAGGCCTGAAAACCCTTATCCTTATCAGGCCTGCTTTTAAGCCGTTCTTACGCACCCGGTCCACTGCCTCTTTTGCTGTCGAGGATAACGAACCCGAAACAATCAATATTATCTTGGCAGTATCGGATTTATATTTCTCTACCAATCCGTAGCTGCGGCCAAATTTCTTTCCAAATTCTCTCCCAACCTTCTTAATTGAACCTTTAGCCTTTTCCATCGAACAGGCAATCTTATACCTAAATTCATAATACCATTCCGGATTAACCAGCCCGCCAAACGCGCGTGGCTGGTCTACGTCTAACTTATACTCCGGGTTATAGGAAGGAAGAAACTTATCGACCTTTTTCTGTTCGGGGATATCTACCGGTTCAGAGGTATGGGAAAGGATAAAAGCATCCAGAATAATCATTGCCGGCAAATTTACCTTTTCCGATATCTTATAGGCCTGAATAATAGTATCTATTATTTCCTGGTTGTTTTCGCAATAAAACTGGATCCACCCTGTATCGCGCTGGGCAAGAGAATCAGTTTGGTCATTCCATACATTCCAGGGCGGGGCCATAGCCCGGCTGACATTAACCATAACTACCGGCAGTCTTGCCCCGCTAGCCCAATGCAGCATTTCATGCATCAAGGCTAAACCCTGCGAAGCAGTAGCAGTAAAGGTGCGGCATCCGGCAGCTGATGCGCCGATACAAGCGGCCAGGGCTGAATGTTCCGATTCAACCTTAATAAATTTCGCCCGAAGCTGTCCGGAAGCTACCATTTCCGAAAGCTTTTCCACTATCTCGGTTTGGGGAGTAATCGGATAAGCGGCAATTACCTCTACCCGTGAAATCTTTGCCCCAAAGGAAACAGTGTGGTTGCCGGTGATAAGTTTCTTCATAATAGTTTATCAGCTAACTAATGCAGATTGATATAATCCTCTTTAAAGAGTAGAGAGAAAATTAAATATCTAATTGACCTAATTGACCTAATTTCTAATCAATGCCCAATGTCTAATTAACCAATGACCAAATTTTGTTATTGGCTATTGAGTCATTGGTCATTGGGGTTTATTTAGGTCAATTAGAAATTAGAAATTTATTTAATCTCTTTACTCGCTACTTTAGTTACGAATGGCTCTATCGTCGTTCTCTCTCCATACTTATCGCCTTCACCGGGCAAACCTCGGCGCAGATACCGCAGCCCTTGCAATAATCTAAATTTATCTCAGGCCTATCTCCCGGCATAATACAGGGCTCAGGGCAAAACTTCCAACAAAGCATACAGCCTATACATTTTTGCCGGTCAATCACCGGTCTGGCCGACTTCCATTCACCGGTTTTATTAGAATGGCTGCCGGCTAAAGAAACAGTTAAATAAGGAAGATCTTTTTCTTTTTTAAAAATAATCCTGCCGGAAAGTAATTTTCCCGGTTTCTTTGCGTTCATGAAGTAATCCTCTTTTTTATTTCTGAGCCCAGGGCAATTACTATTTTAACTTCCATTCCCGTTATTACTTTTATGTTCTGTTCAGTAATAACATCTTCCGGGGTTGCCGTTGCTATGGTCAAACACCCGTCTTTGATATCAATCGGCAGAATATTACACTCTTTGCACAGTGTAATCGGTACCTTATTTATTGCTTCTATATTTATTTTATATTCGGCTAAATTTACAAACGGCATATCATATTTAATCGAAAGGGCATTAAGAAAAGATTCTTCGGATATATAATTCAAGCTTATCAATATTTCCCCTAAAGGTTTGTTAAATTGACTCTGTTTCTCAAAGGCCTTACGAAGTTTTTCAATAGTAACTAACTTATTTTCTATTAATATCTCACCTAATTTCGAACCAAATTGCTTTACCAGAGCTAACTCAAGTCTTTCTTTATCAATATGGCCTAACTCAACCAGTATTTCACCTAAAGG
>JAYEPI010000048.1:0-3727 GCA_034723835.1 Candidatus Omnitrophota bacterium
TCTGAGATAGCGCGGTCTGAAGGTTATAAGGAAGGAAAAATTCCATTGCATACCTTCAGGGCAGATATAGATTATGGCTTTTGCGAAGCCCGCACTACTTACGGTTTGATAGGTGTAAAAGTTTGGATATATAAGGGAGAAGTATTGAAAAAAGGCTTAGAAGAAAAACAAAAAGAAAAAGAAGAAGAAAAGAAAAAGGGACAAATTGGGAAAGAACCGAAAAAGCATAGATTGAGGTAAAAATGGCTTTAATGCCCAAAAGGGTTAAGTATCGTAAGTCACAGCGGGGCCGTAGATCAGGAGTTGCTACAAGAGGTTCGACTGTTGCCTTTGGCGAGTATGGCATAAAGGCGCTTGCTAATGCCTGGTTGACTAATATTCAAATTGAGGCTGCCCGGGTAGCTTTGACTAAGCATGTTAAACGAGAGGGTAAGGTATGGATAAGGGTTTTTCCTGACAAGTCAGTTAGTAAAAAACCGGCTGAAACTAGAATGGGTAAAGGTAAAGGAGAGCCTGAGCATTGGGTATGCGTCGTTAAGCGGGGCCGGGTCTTATTTGAAATAGATGGTGTTCCCGAAGAATTGGCCAGGGGGGCTATGAGAACTTGTGCTCATAAACTACCAATAAGAACTAAATTTGTTAAGAGATGAAAACAAACGAAGTTAGACAATTAAGTGCCGTTGAACTGGAACATAAACTAGCTGATTTAAGGCAGGAATTATTTAAATTAAGATTTCAAGCAAAGTCTGGGAAGATTGAAAAACCCAGCCGAATTAGTGAGGTTAAACGGACAATAGCCAGGATTTTGACTATAGAAAGTGAAAGAAAAGGTGCGGGTAATGATAAATAAAAGAGGTTTGCGGAAAGAACGGATAGGTATAGTTGTAAGTGACAAAATGGATAAAACCATTGTTGTTAAAGTATCGATGTTAACCAAGCATCCTCTTTATGGTAAAGTTATTACCAAGAGCAGTAAATTTAAGGTCCACGATCAGGATGATAAAGCCAAAGCCGGAAACAAGGTTAAAATTGTAGAAACAAGGCCTCTTTCTAAAGACAAAAGATGGAGACTGGTAGAAGTAATAACCGCGGAAAAAGTAAGCAGTAAACAGTAGGCAGTAAGCAGTAGGCAGAAGAAATTGTAAAATTTAAATTAACAATTAACAATGTAAAACAGCAGAAAAAATGATACAGATGCAGACTGTTTTAGACGTGGCTGATAATACCGGAGCCAAGAAGGTAAGTTGTATCGGAGTAATTGGCCGTTCGGGAAGAAGATATGCTTTGGTTGGCGATATAATTACCTGTGCGGTTAAGGAAGCTACGCCGACGGCAATGATAAAGAAAGGTGAAGTAGCCAGAGCAGTAGTAGTTAGGACATCCTTTCCAATCAGGCGCGAAGATGGTTCATATGTCAAGTTTGATTCAAATTCAGCTGTTATTATAGATGGAGAAGGCAATCCTAAGGGGACAAGGATATTTGGCCCTATTTCCAGAGAGTTGAGAGATAAAAATTTTATGAAAATTATTTCTCTTGCCCCGGAAGTGGTGTAAATAGTGAGGAGCGAAGCGACGAATAATGAAGCATCTTAAACGTGATGATTTAGTTATAGCTATTACAGGAAAGGAAAAAGGTAAGACCGGCAAGGTATTAAAGGTTTTTTCACAAGGCCGTGTAATAGTACAAGGCTTGGCTATGGTAAAGAAAGCCAGCCGGCCTAATAAAGTAAATCCCCAGGGCGGCATTATTGAAAGAGAGGGTTCTATCCATTTGTCTAATCTAAAATTATTTTGTCCAAAATGTAAACAGCCTGCCAGAACCGGCCGTAAATTTTTATCCAACAAAGCTAAGGTTAGAATCTGCAAAAAGTGCGGGGAAATCATATAAATAAAACACAGATGAACACAGAAAGAGTAAGCGGTAAGCAGAAAGAAATATAACAGAAATACAGTAGAAATACATAGAAATTGGAAGAGTTTCAAAAAGGCGATAGATAATGACCAGGATGTTGGAAAAATATAAAAACGAAATTATTGCCAAAATGCAGGACAAATTTAATTATAAAAATAAGCTTAGCGTTCCCAAATTAGAGAAAATTGTTATCAACATGGGGGTAGGTGAAGGGGCCCATGATGTAAAGATATTGGAACAAGCTATGTCCGAATTGATACTTATCGCCGGTCAGAAGCCAATAAAGACTTTTGCCAAGAAGGCAGTAGCTGGTTTTAAAATCAGAGCTGGTGTCCCGGTTGGCTGCAAGGTTACATTAAGAGGCAGGATAATGTATGAATTTTTGGATCGTTTAATAAATGTTGCTTTACCCCGTGTCAGGGATTTTAGGGGAGTACCGAAAAATTCTTTTGATAAAAAAGGTAATTACTCTCTGGGAATAGTCGAACAGACAATATTCCCCGAAATTGATTACGATAAGGTTCAAAGAACCCAGGGCATGGATGTAGCTATTGTCATATCTGGTGGTTCGGATAAGGAAAATTTTGAATTATTACGGCTTATGGGAATGCCGTTTAGGAAATAACAACACAGAGTATAGAAGGAATTAAAAATGGCGAAGAAGTCATTGATCGAGAAACAGCAGAGAGCACCTAAGTTTAAAGTGAGAGGGTATAATCGGTGCAAAGTTTGCGGCCGGCCAAGAGGATATATGCGGAAATTTGGCTTGTGCCGCATATGTTTCAGGGAGCTTGCATCTAAAGGTGAAATACCGGGGGTAACTAAGGCAAGCTGGTAATAGTGTATAAAAAAAGTCTTGCTACTCGCTACTCTTAAAAGAGGTTGGTTTAATTTATATAAAGAGGGATAAAAAATGAGTATAACAGATCCAATAGCGGATGGTTTAACTATAATCAGGAATGCTAGCCGGGCCGGGCTCGAAAAAGCCGATATTCGTGCCTCCAATATTATGGAGGAAATTATAAGGATTTTAAAAAAAGAAGGATATGTTTCTAATTATAAAAGAATTTCCGATGACAAACAGGGAATATTGCGAACTTATTTGAAATTTAATTCCAGAAACAAATCAGCTATTAAGAATATCAAACGAATTTCGAAGCCAGGACTTCAGGTTTATGTTAACTGCGAAAAGATCCCGACAGTTTTACAGGGATTAGGAATAAGCATACTTTCAACCTCTAAAGGTGTTTTAACCGGTAAGAGCGCAAGAGAAAAAAAGGTCGGCGGAGAAGTGCTGTGTTACGTCTGGTAATACACAAAAACATCCGTCATTCTGCGGCTTGACCGCAGAATCCAGAAAAAAGAAGTTAATACTTGGGTCTGGATCCTGCGGTTAAACCGCAGGATGACGATAAAAGTATTTATATTAATATATATAAAGGGAGATAGAGTAATAAATGTCAAGGATAGGAAAAAATCCAATAACTATTCCGGATAAAGTTAAAGTTAAGATATCGGATAGGCACATAGTAGTTACCGGCCCGCAGGGTGAGTTATCTATGGATGTAAATCTTCGGATGAAGATAGAACAGAAAGATAATCAGATTTTAGTTATCAGGTTGTCTGATTCCAAGCAGGACCGTTCCCTCCATGGGTTGACCAGAAGTCTGATTGCCAATATCATGATCGGCGTGACCAATCAGTATTCTAAGGAGCTTGAAATTCGTGGAATGGGTTATCGGGCCCAACTCAAAGGCAATTTGCTTAATCTTTCACTGGGATATTCTCATTTAATAGATTTTCCTGTTCCTGAAG
>JAYEPI010000049.1:0-3718 GCA_034723835.1 Candidatus Omnitrophota bacterium
TATTGTCAATATCTTTTTTGTCCGGGCAATATTTTTTTTCATATTTTCTATCACCAATCCAACGCTCACTTCAGAAACGTCTTCCTTTTCAAACCAGCAATCATAGTCGGTAACTAAGGCCACCGTAGCAAAGCATATCTCTGCTTCTCGAGCCAGTCTTGCTTCAGCCATATTGGTCATTCCGATTATGTCCATTCCCCAGGACCTGTATAAAAAAGATTCTGCCCTTGTGGAAAAGGCGGGACCTTCCATATTTAAATAAGTTCCCTTTCGATGAACCCCGGCCCCTGTTTCTTCCGCCGCCTTAAAAAGCAGCTCCCTTAAAACCGGACAAACCGGGTCACTAAAGCTTACGTGGGCAACTATTCCTTTTTCAAAAAAAGTAATCTTTCTGGCCTGATTCGTACGGTCCACAAACTGATCGGGCAGTACTATATCCAACGGCCTGATATCCTCTTTAAGACTGCCCACTGCCGAAACAGATATAAGATACTCTATCCCTAATTTTTTCATCCCATAGATATTTGCCCGGTAATTTATTTCTGTCGGCGATATGCAATGCCCCTGGCCGTGGCGCGGCAAAAAAACAACCTTTTTCCCGGCCAAACTACCGGATATATATTCACCGGACGGTTCTCCAAAAGGTGTAGCTACCTTTAATCTTTCCTTAACCTCCATACCTTCTAGTTCATATAAACCGCTACCGCCAATTATTCCCACTACCGCCATTTTTTACCTCGCTTTCAAAACGAATTTTTACCTTAATTTCAAACTTAATTCAAATAACGAACGCACTAAGAAGTTTTTGAGAAACAAAAGGCCGATAATAGCAATCATCGGAGATATATCTATTCCCCAGCTGAACGGAAGTCTTTTCCTGATCTGATAAAGAAACGGGTCTGTAATCCGTTGTAAAAACTGGACAATGAAATTATAGGGATCCGGATTAACCCAGCTAATCAAGGCCCGGATTATTATCAGCCAGATGAAGATATTAACGGCAGTTTCTAAAACTTGAGCAAACGCGCTTATAAAATTAGCGAGAATAAACACCTTAACCTCCGAAAAGCTCTCCGGCTCTGCTGCGGGCCGCCTCAACAGCCTTTGAATAAATCTCTTTTATTTTCATTTCTTCAAAAACCTTCAACGCTGCCTCGGTAGTGCCTCCTTTGGAGGTTACCTTTTTTATTAAAACATCAATATCCTCTTCAACCTCTAAAGCCATCCGGGCGCTGCCTAAAGCAGTCTGCAGCGCTAACCTGGCCGCTATCTTTTCAGTCAATCCAAACTTTATACCCATGGCAATTAAATACTTTATAAGCAAAAAGAAATAAGCCGGCCCTGAGCCGCTAATGGCAGTAACCCCGTCCATCAGAGACTCTTCTACTTCAACCACTTCACCCAGGCAGTTAAAAATAGACCCGACAATTGCTTTATCAGCCTCTTTTATGCCCGGCCCGTAATAAACAGCTGATATTGCCTGGTTTATCAGGGCGGGACTGTTAGGCATTACCCTCACCAGATTAAGCTTAGCATTTATAAGCCGCTGGATATTAACCGTAGTAATGCCGGCAACTATAGAGACCATTAACTGGCCGGGCTTAAACATATCAGCCAATCCCTGTAATAATTGGCCAATATCACGGGGTTTTACAGCCAGGATAATTACATCGCTGTTAATAACCAATGCCCTGCCCGAGTCTGCAGCATTAACATTAAACTTTGACTTGATACAATCTTCCCGCTCATTGCTTTTATCGGAAATCAAAATATCCCCAGGGGCTGCTAACTTCTCTGCCAGCATACCCCTTATTAATGCTTCACCCATATTGCCGCAGCCTATTATTCCAATTTTTTTGTTGGTCATTGATCCCTCAAAAGACACCTGATATTTCTATCACAAAATTCGTTATATGTCAAAAATACTCCTCGATAAAGCTTCTAACCGGACTGATAATTTTACTAAAAATCCCTTTATCATAATACCAATGAGATTTAACATTAGAACGGCCCATCCCGTATTTAACTAATCCCAGGGCAGTAGTATAAACAGGATTACTGATTATGCCTGCATCCGCATAAATACCCGAGCAGCAGCCCATCCTTACCGGCAGGTTTAACATCCTTTCCATCATCTCTACAATACCCTCCAACAACGTCCCTCCGCCGGTAACCACCACTCCGGAAGCTGTTTTTTCTTTGTAACCAGATGCCTCTATTCTTTTGGAAATTTCGGCAATCATTTCTGAGGTATAAGGCATTATCAACTGGCTTAAAAAAGATAAACTGACATTTCTTGACGGCTGTTGGTTAATGCCCGGAACCATTATCGGGCTATGGTCTCTAAGCCGGCTGGTAAATACCGAACCATATCTTTTCTTTATTGTTTCCGCGTCTTCGGGAGATGTTTTTAATAAAGAAGAGACCACTCTGGTCAAACCCTCTCCGCCCAGCGGGACAATTTCGGTATGAACCGGATACCCTTCAATAAAAACAATAACGTCGGTAGTGGCTGCGCCGATATTGACTAATATAACACCAATTTCTTTTTCTTTTTCAGTTAACAGGGCATAACTGCAAGCTAAAGGCTCGGGAACAATATCCTCTATCTCATAACCGGCCTGATTTACAGCAACAGTCATGTTCTGGACCTGTAACGCTGATCCGGTAACCAGATGAACGCTCACGCCAAGCCTGCTTCCGGTCATTCGCAGGGGATTTTTTATTCCATTCTGATCATCCACTGTGTATCTACCGGGAATTACCCGAAGCACCTTTTCTGACATACCCAGGGGTATAGATGCCGCTACTTCGGTTACTTTTTTTATGTCATTATGTTTAATTTTTCTTTCTAATCCGGGTAACTTAAGCATTGCCTGATTATTACGGCTCCTGATATGAGGGCCGTTAATATTGACAATGACCGAATAAATCTCTGCCTGCCCTGCTTTTTCTACCTCGCTTAATGCCCTGTTGATTGAATCGCTCACCTCAGATAAATCTTCTATCAATCCGTTAGAAATCCCCTTTGAGGCAATCAGTTTACCAGCCATCAGCTTAATTGAACCTTCGCTGTCTATCCCGGCAACCAGGGCGCATATCTTGCTTGTGCCTACATCTAAGGCAGTGATGATTTTTTCTTTTTTCATAATAGTCTTAATATAACTTAAATTCTAAATCCAAAACCGAAGGTGGCGGGGCAATTTGAATTTGTTTAGGATTTAGTGCTTCGGATTCAGGATTTCTACTTTTCTTTTACAATCACATCTCCAAACCTAAGGTCTATAAGCTCAATTCTCTTATGCTTTATATAAATATCTTCCAGGACCCTTTCTAAAAGTGATATTTTTTTCTCAAAATCTTCTTTGCCCAGCCTTATCTTCAAGCCGCCTTTTGTTGTAAGAATAATATCCCCGGAAATTCCGGTATTTACCAAGGCGATATCTTTTACAGCCAGCAGGCTTGATGAAGACAGGGCCTTAAGTGATTCAAGCGCTCTGTCCAATTTTTCTGAAGGATACCTTTGGCCAATGCTGACCTTACTCTTGCGAAAGTTTATTCCGATAAGTAAGGGTAAATCAGAAACAGGCGCATTATTAACCCAGGGTAAAACAATCCCTTCCCCGTCAATAAGATAATACCGGTTTAGCTTTATCTGGACAATTGCCTTTCTTTCCTCTTATTCAACAATTAATCTGTCAGGAAATACTTTTATAAC
>JAYEPI010000050.1:0-3677 GCA_034723835.1 Candidatus Omnitrophota bacterium
GAACAAGTTCATTATTTAAAGAAATGCAAGTATTGCCCGGAAAACCTTTGTAACCAAAAAACGCCGGCCTGCCTCCGTTATCAAGAATCAGCCGCTTCATCATTTCATCGATATCTTTAGTCATAAGACCGGGCTTTACGTATCCCATTAATGCCTTAATTGCCCTAAAGACTATTCCGGATGCATTCCTCATTAATGCAATTTCTCTCGTTGATTTAATCGGGATCATAATACCCTTGACGCTAATTCTCGCTAATTTTCTGGCGCTAATTTCCGCTAATTCGCGGTAATTCGCGTTCGATTCGCGTAAATTAGCGCTTACAAATTATTCCAATATTATTTTTTTATTTTATAGCCTTGCAATAAAGATCTTTTTTTAAAGACATCAATCAGAACCTTGTAAAGAGGCTCAACTTCCAGGTCTCCTGAAACGATTTCCAATATTGCTTTTTTCCGGTAATAATCAAGAAGCAGGGTAACGCTCTTGCGGTACAAATCTATTCTTCTGATAACAGTCTGCGGCTTGTCATCATTGCGCTGATATAGATTGCGCCCGCATTTATCACAAACTCCATCTATTCGGGGAGGAATATTTTTAATATGGTAATTTGCGCCGCAATTGCGGCAAATTCTCCTGCCGGATAAACGCTTAATAATTACCGAATTTGTGGTTTTAAAATCTATAACTAAGTCCAAATTTTTATTTAAACCGCTTAATAATTCATCTAACTGCCTGGCTTGTTTTAAAGTTCGGGGAAAACCGTCTAAGATAAAGCCACTCAGGGAACTTTTTGCGTTAATAGCTTCCTTTACCATTTGAATAACTATTTCGTCAGGAACAAGTTTTCCCTTTTCCATATATTCCATTGCCTTACGGCCTATCGCATTACCGGCCTTGACATTCTGCCGTAATATATCTCCGGTGGAAATATGATAGATCTTAAGGCGTTGAGAAAGAACTGCTGCCTGCGTCCCTTTACCCGCTCCCGGCGGGCCCAATAACACTAAATTCAAACAACCTTCTCCTGAATTAAACTGTTAAATTTATCTTCTTCCCCTAAGCTTTCCTTTTTTCATAAACCCTTCATAATGCCGCATCAGAAGTTGAGATTCTATCTGCTTCATAGTGTCTAAAATTACTCCAATGATAATTAAAAGTCCTGTGCCGCCAAAAAAGCTGGCTACTAAGTAAGGTATTTTAAATCCCTGCGAAACAAAGTGGGGCAGTATCGCAATAACAGCCAGAAATACAGCACCGCTTAAGGTAATCCTGGTCATTATATAATCAAAATAAACCGCTGTCGGCCTACCCGGCCTGATACCCGGCACAAAACCTCCGTATCTCTTCATATTATCGGCTATCTCTACCGGATTAAACGTAATAGCAGTATAAAAATAGCAAAAGAACATAATCAAAATTGCGTAAAAAACCTCGTAAAAAACCTTACCCGGAATTAATGAATTAGCTATAGCCTGAATCGCTCTGCCCGGAACAAGCCCGGCAATAGTAGCCGGGAAAAGAATGATCGATTGGGCAAAAATAATCGGAATAACCCCCGCTTGATTGACCCGAAGCGGTATATAGGTGCTTTGTCCTCCATAAACCCGTCGCCCAACAACTCTGCGGGCATACTGGACGGGTATACGACGCTGACCCTGAGTAATAAGAATTATTCCTATGATAACACCGATCAGCATTACCAACATCAAACCGGCGGTTAAAAGATTCACCTGCTTTCTGGTGAGAAGAACATAAAGCTGATAAAACGCAGTCGGCATCCTTGAGATAATACCGGCAGTAATTATTAAAGAGATTCCATTGCCTATACCCCGTTCTGTAATCCGCTCGCCTACCCACATAATAAAGGTTGTACCCGTGGTCAATGTAAGAACCGTTAATAATCTGAATGACCATCCGGAAAACTGGACAATCTGAATACCCTGAAAATGAGTGGAATTTTCAAGCCATAAACTGATAAAAAAAGATTGAACGATACAAAGCACAACTGTCCCGTAACGAGTATACTGGGTTAACTTGCGCCGGCCTATTTCACCTTCTTTGCTTAACTTTTCTAACTGAGGAATAACTACTGTTAAAAGCTGCAGGATAATTGATGCCGAAATATAAGGCATAATCCCCAAGGCAAAAATAGTCATCCTGGTCATAGCGCCGCCGGTAAACATATTCATAAGGCCAAAAAGGGTTCCACCCTGAGTTTTAGCTATATTATCAAAGAACTGAGCCAGTGCCCTTCCGTCAATACCCGGGGTAGGGATAAACGCTCCGATTCTATAAATAGCAATCATACCAAATGTAAAAAGCACTTTCTTTTTTAATTCCGGTATCTTGAAGATATTACCCAGCGCTTTTAACATTCGTTACTTCCCACTGTGATTATTTTTTATGAATTATATATTTCTTTCTGCCTATTACCTACTGCTTACTGCCTACTTTTTTCCTTGTTATTATTTCCGTCTTGCCACCGGCTTTTTCTATTTTTTCCTTCGCGCCTTTAGAAAAAACGTGTGCTTTTATGGTCAACGGGTTAGAAATTTCGCCTTGGCCCAAAATTTTAACACCGTCACCTATCCTTTTTATAATCTTAAGCTTTTTTAATTCGTCCGGCGTAACTGCCGCGTTTTTATCAAAATGGCGAAGTTTATAAAGATTAACCAGCTGATATTCTTTCTTAAATAAAGACGTAAAACCCCTTTTAGGAATTCTTCTGCTAAGAGGCATCTGGCCGCCTTCAAAACCAAGGCGCACTCCACCGCCCGAACGGGCTTTTTGTCCTTTATGGCCCCGGCAGGATGTCTTACCATGCCCTGAACCTATACCTCTTCCTCTACGCTTTTTTCTTTTCCGGGCTAACATCTTCTTCCTTTTCTCTTTTAAAACTTAAATTATTCAGGCCATCTATCGTTGCCTTAACTACATTAATGGCATTTTTTGTTCCCAGGCACTTGGTCAAAATATCTTTTATTCCGCAAGACTCGCAGATAGCCCGAACCGGGCCGCCGGCGATTACTCCCGTACCTTCAGAAGCAGGTTTTAGTAACACCCGGGCAGCGCCAAAATGGCCTATTACTTCATGGGGAATAGTAGTTCCCTTAATGCGGACAGAAAGCATCTTTTTCCTGGCGCATTCGTTTCCCTTCTTAATAGCTTTGCTAACCTCTTTAGCCTTACCCAGACCACAGCCAACCCGGCCGCGGCCATTGCCAACAACTACTATTGCATTAAAGGAGAAACGCCGTCCTCCCTTAACCACCTTAGCTACTCTATTAATGCTGACAACCTTTTCAATTAATTCCGCCGTTTGTTCCTGTATTTTTTCCATAGTCTTTAACAGTTAATCCCACCGGCTCTAATAGATTCAGCCAGAGCTTTTATTCTGCCGTGATAGATATAACCTCCCCTGTCAAATACAACTTTATTAATACCCTTTAACTTCGCCTTTTCGGCCAAGATTTGACCTAGTAATTTAGCTGCTTTAATGTTGCCGCCCTGAGGGCTTTTTTCTTTAAACTTCTTATCTCTGGTAGAAACTGAAAGCACAGTTATATTTTCAACGTCATTTATTAATTGGGTATAAAGATTAAGGTGGCTCCTATGCACACTAAGCCGGAGAGTTTCTTTATTCCCGGCTATCTTTTTTCTAACTCTTCTATGCCTT
>JAYEPI010000051.1:0-3661 GCA_034723835.1 Candidatus Omnitrophota bacterium
TTGATAACATGTTTATTCAACCCGTATCCATCCTTGAGCCTGTCGGGTATATAGCAAGTTAAGCACGCTCCCATTTTAGCAAGCGCCTTGAACATAATCGCCGTGCTGGTAACTCCATCCGCATCATAATCTCCATAAATCATAATCTTTTCCTGCCCGGAAACAGCCTTCTTGATCCGTTCGACTGCTCGTTTCATATCTTTCAATAAAAAGGGATCATATAAACCGTTAAGATCGCATTCGAGAAATTTATAAGCCTCCTGATGGGAGGCCACCCCCCTATTTATCAAAAGCTGGCTGACAATACGAGAGGTTTTCAACGATCGGGCAAGCTGCTTTTGCAACTCTAAATTTTGTTCTTTTACTTCCCAAATCTTTTGCATCTCTATCTTAATCTTACCTTATTTTATATTGTTTACCTTTTTTGTCTTTGATCCTTTTCACAAAAAGAAAAAATATACCCGGGCCAAATGACATAAGGGCTACCGATAAGCCTGTTACTATGGCTATTAATGTAAGGGGCGGGGCGCAACATTCATTTCGTTGACGAGAGATAATGTGGCTTGGAATAGCAACTAGTAATTCCAGAATGCTTCCTTTTAATAACCAGCGGGTAATGGCTGGAGTAAACAAATTTGGCTCTTTGCTCGAAAAACTTCTGTAAAAGATACTCCCCCAAAGCAGCCAAAAGGCCGCAGGGATAAACAGCACTGGCCAGGCATACAAATAGCCAGCTGTCGCGTTTTCTCCCCAAATCATAAGGATTATGGATCCAAAGAATCCCAGGGCCATAGCCCCCATTGGAATAGCCCCTATTATAGCGGAAGTAACGATCTTCCGTCTCTTGATAGGTTTTTCCTGGACAATAGCAACCGGTACCAGCAGCAGGACAACCTGGACCAAGACAAGAGCGAAGGCAAAGAAAACATAAAAGAGTGGCGAAACTTCATCATTCATTGCGGCGGAAAGATACAGGAACATTGACGTTCCCAAAATCAAAATGCAAAGAACATAAAGTCCTACGGTCAACAAGGCCCAGCGTTTCACTCAAAACCTCCTATCAGCCCACAAAATCATCATTGCCGGCCCTCTGGTAATTAGCTCTCCACTGTCATTGCCCGGCTTGACCGGGGAATGTATTTCAATATATTTCTACCGTGTTCTTCTGCCTGGCGTTATTTCTTCTTTGACCACAAGAACAACAACAACGGGCTGGCGATAAAAATAGAGGAATATGTTCCGATTAGAACTCCCACCATTAACGCAAAGGCAAAATTATTTATAACCTCCCCTCCGAAAAGATACAAGGCTAAAACCACTAAAAGAGTAGTCAAAGACGTAAGCAATGTCCGGGAAAGGGTCTGATTTATACTGGTATTAATGATTGTCCTGTGATCCGCCTTACGCATCAGCTTCAAATCCTCTCTGATCCTGTCAAAAACTACAATGGTATCATTTAATGAATAACCCACGATAGTAAGCAAGGCGGCAATTACCGGTAATGAAATCTCCCGGCCAGCCAGGACAAAAACACCGATTGTAAACAAGACATCATGAAAAATGGCAGCAATAGCCGCAATGGCAAATTTAAATTCAAACCGAACAGTAATATAAATACAGCTGCCTAACAGCGCCAGCAGAAGCGCGGTCAGGGCCTTAATCCTTAATTGACTTCCGATTGACGCTCCAACCTTTTCCACCCTTAGCAATTCAAAAGGATTATCCCTGAATACCTGTTTAAATTTCAAAGATATCTGTCCATGGCCGTCTTCACCGGTTCTGATAATAACCTCTTTATCATTCCCGAAATGCTGAATTTGTGATCCACTTAACTTTATTTCTTTCAGGGCATTACGTATATCATCAGCAGCTACTGCCTGTTGAAACCTGAACTGCTGTAATACCCCTCCGCTAAAATCAATACCAAAATTATTTTCTCCCCGGTAAGCAAACCCAATAAGCCCGGCTATTATTGCTGCTGCCGAAAATAGATAAGCCATGCGCCTTTTACCGATAAAATCAACATTGGTCGTCTTAACCAGACGAAGCATTCTAAGTTTGGTAAATTTCCTGTTTAAAGTTACTATATCAAAAATTACCCGGCTGACAAATAAAGCGGTAAACATACTGGCTAAAATACCAATAGATAATGTGACAGCAAACCCGCGGATAGGCCCGGTACCGAATTTAAAAAGGATAAGGGCTGTAATTAAGGTAGTCAGGTTTGCATCCAATATGGTAAGGAACGCCCTTTTATATCCGCTGGTAATAGCAAAACGAACGGTTTTACCTAATTTCAGTTCTTCTCTGATCCGTTCAAAAATTAATACATTGGCATCGACCGACATGCCAATCGTCAAGACAATACCGGCAATACCCGGTAAAGTCAAAGAGGCATCAAAGTAAGATAACACACCGAGAATAATGACCAGATTAAGGAAAAGCGCAAAATTGGCTATCAGCCCTGCTAAGAGATAATAAACAGCCATAAAAACAAGTATCGATATTCCTCCATACATTACAGCTTTTATACCTTTTTCAATAGAGTCCTTGCCCAAAGTAGGGCCGATTGTTCTTTCTTCAACAATTTTTATCGGAGCAGGTAAAGCTCCGGCCCGAAGCGCTATTGCTAAATCAGAGGCTTCATCCTGGGTAAATCTGCCGCTAATGACCCCCTCCCGGTGAGGTATCTTTTCTTTTATTACCGGAGCAGACTGTACCACCCCATCTAAAAGAATAGCTAACCTGCGTCCTATGTTCTGTTCGGTAAGGCGCGCGAATTTTCGGCCGCCTTTTCTGTCTAATTGAAAACCGACTACCGGCTGATTAAAGCCTGTTTGGTCAAATTTGACCAGGGCATCTACCAGTGAATCGCCGCTAAGTGAGACTTGTTTTTGAAGCAAAAGCGGTTCAGAATCCATGTATTTTAATTCATAACCCTCGGATACATTACCGGCCAGGGCATCCTTTAACTTCTGCGGATCATCTAAAACCAATTTTAATTCTAACAAGGCAGTTTTGCCTATCAAGTCAATAGCCCGCTCGCGCTCGGTTATCCCGGGCAGTTGGACAATAATCTGGTCTACTCCCTGCTTTTGAATAGAAGGCTCGCTTACCCCAAACTGGTCAACCCTGTTCCTGATAACCTCTAATGCCCTGTCAATAGCGCCTGTTTTGGCTTTTTCCGATAGATTAGCGGTGTCCACCTCCAGGACCAAATGCATCCCTCCCTGAAGATCCAGGCCCAAGTTTATCTTTTCCGCCGGCGGGTAGGCCAGCCAAATAACTGCTGCGATAACTATGACTATTAAAATAACTTTCCACTTTAAATTTTTGATCATATTTTTCTACCTTTCTTACACAGATTAGCGCGGATTAAAAGATTTTCATCTGTGTTCATCTGTGTTTTTTATATAACTGACCGCGCTTTTCTGAAATTCTATTTTCACATTGTCATCAACCTTTATTACAACGGTAGTTTCTTTAACACTGCTGATCATTCCGCAAATACCTCCATTGGTCATAACTTGATCTCCCTTTTTTAACTGTGAAAGCATTGTTGCGTGCTCTTTCTGCCTCTTCTGCTGTGGACGAATAAGCAAAAAATAAAAAACGATAAAAATCAGAACAATCGGCATTAAAGATACAATCGGATTAGGTG
>JAYEPI010000052.1:0-3660 GCA_034723835.1 Candidatus Omnitrophota bacterium
CCTTAATTCTAAAAAATCAACTTTGCCGGGCCCAATCACTCTAAGATTTTCTCTATCTCCAATAACAAGAGCAATTCGAGGGACCTGCCCTAATTTTATCCCGCCAATCTTCATCATAACCCTAAAACCTATTTCTAATTCTCATTCACTCCCCTAACCCCATCTCCAAAAAGGTTTTTAATCTTCGGCTTCTGGTAGGATGCCTAAGTTTGCGTAATGCTTTGGCTTCTATCTGCCGAACTCTTTCCCGGGTCACCCGAAAGATAGTTCCTACCTCTTCTAAGGTACGCGGACAGCCATCTCCTATGCCAAATCGGAGTTCCAGGACTTTTTTTTCACGGCTAGTAAGAGTATCTAATACATCTTTCATATGTTCCTGCAACATACTAAAAACAGTGGCATTGGCCGGCGAAACAGCCGTTTTATCCTCAATAAAGTCACCAAAATGGGTATCTCCCTCGTCGCCAATCGGCGTTTGTAAAGAAATGGGTTCCTGGGCTATCTTTAAAATTCCCCGGACCTTTTCAACCGGTATATCCATTTTTTCGGCAATTTCCTGCGGTACAGGTTCTCTTCCTTTTTCCTGAACTAAGTGCCTGGAAATCCGAAATACCTTGTTTATGGTTTCGATCATATGAACGGGGATACGAATAGTCCGCGCCTGGTCAGCAATTGAACGGGTAATAGCTTGTCGTATCCACCAGGTGGCATAGGTCGAAAACTTATACCCTCGTTGATATTCAAATTTATCAACCGCCTTCATCAAGCCAATATTTCCTTCTTGAATAAGATCAAGAAACGAAAGACCCCGGTTGGTATACTTTTTAGCAATACTTATAACTAACCGCAAGTTAGCTGCCACTAACTCCTTCTTGAGCTTGATTAACTCTGTCCTTCTTCTTCTAATTAATCCCAGTTGTATCTTTAGTTTAACATGAGATTCTCCAAGATAATTTTTTATCCGGCGAATTTCCTTTTTTAATTTCCCGATCTCGCCCCTCTTCCTCAACGCCTGCCTTTTAGTAATATCTTTTTGCAGCCTATTGATTTTAACCAGCGAATCTTCAACCTTAAAAGCAATGTTTTCAACTACGTCTATACACAACTTAAACTCGAAAAGCAGGTTCGAAAGCTTCTCCTTTTGCCTTACCACTCTTAATCTTCTAATCAAGACCTCAATTTTATCCAAGATTTTACCATTTTTCAATTCGTCCTCTTCTTCAGTAATGCCCTCCACAGTTGTCTTATCCTTCAAGGCCTTACTTGCAATCCAGAGAACCATCCTTTTGGCAACCTTGCAGTAAAATACGGCTTCCCGGAAGTTATTTTCGGCTTTTTCAATCTTTTGAGCTAAGCTCAATTCTTCATCCCGGCTTAAAAGCGGTATTTGGCCCATTTGACGTAAATACATCCTAACCGGATCATCTAATCTATCCGCTTTGTCAAGAGACTCTATTGCCTTCTCTTCTGCTTTTAACTGCTTCTTGTTTATGTTCAAGGCCTTTATTCTTGCATTAGCCTTTTCGGAATCAAGAACCTCAATATCTTCTTTACTTAAAACCGCAAGGACATCATCAATCTCATCCGGTGAAATAATACCGGCAGGAAGAATGTTATTAACATCCTGGTAAGTTAACAAACCTTTTTTCTTCTTCCCCAAACTGATCAATTTCTTCAGCCTTTCTTCCTTCTTGGTCTGTCTATTGCTTCGTTTCATATTTTTCAGGTTCTTTTTTCTTTTTACAATTTTACGTTTTGCGCTCTTACGTCTATTATCTTTTCTTTTCTTTTTTAACTTTTTACGCTTACTGTTTTTTTTCTTCACTTTTAAACTAACCCTCCATCAATTTTATCTCTAAATTTTTATTAAATTCTTAAATTCGCTAAGTAATCTCATCCGCTTCTTATCATCTCTGGTTTCTTCGGCCAGTTTAATCTTTCTCTGTAAATCCAGGCGCGCCTGTTTAAGGCTTTCCGCCTTTATCTTTTCAATACAATCCGCAACGACCTTTTTTTTATCCGAAAGTTCATTACCCTGTTTATCGGTATAACCTGCTATTTCAGAACTTGCAGAAATCCCGGCGATTATCTGAGAAGCCCGGTCATCTTTTAAATAATTTATTACCTGAGAACAAGAAAACTTTTTTTTCTCTGAAATCAATCTGAATATTGCAGCAACTATTTGTTTTAATCCAGGATCTTTGAAATCATCCAACGCCAAGCAGTTTTTAACCTGGGCAGCGATCTTGAAATCTTCCAGCATTAAACCTATCAGAAACTTTTCTTTTACATTTATTGCAAAATTGTAACCGGGTATATTGCTCCTTTGAGATTGATAATTGGAAACTCCCTTTTGTTTAATTCTTTTTAATTCAATTAATAAAGAATTTTCATTAATGGATAATCTCCTGGCTAACTTACTGATGTAACCGGATTTTAAAACAGCATTATCAATCCGGCTTATAGTAGGCAGCATCTCGGCAGTAATCCTGCTTGCTTCTTCTAATTTTTCCGCATTATACTTGCTGGTAAGTAAACCTAATTTATAATCGAAAAGATCTTCACCGTCTACAACCGCTTTTTCAAAACCTTCCTTTCCCCGGGTTATAATAAAACTGTCGGGGTCAAAACCTTCCGGCAATCTAACTACCTTAACTCTTAGGCCTCCCTCAATCAATATCTCCAACCCCCGCAGAGACGCGGTTTCACCGGCCTGGTCAGCGTCATAAACCATTACCGCGGTCGGAACATATCTTTTCAGCAGCCTCGCGTGTTCAGAGGTAAGCGCGGTACCCAAAGCAGCAATCACGTTTCTGACACCCATCCTATAAAGGGTTATCAGATCCATGTATCCTTCTACTATTATAAGATGTTCTTTTCCCCTCAAAGACTCTTTTGCCGTATTCAACCCGTAGAGGCATCTTCCCTTATTAAAAAGCGGGTTCTGAGGGGAATTTATATACTTGGGCAGGCTCGCGTCCAATACACGGCCCCCAAACGCAAGAACCCTGTCCTGCAAATCAAGGATAGGAAATATTAACCTGCCGCGAAAGTGATCATAATAACCGCGGTCTTTCCTGGGAATAATCAAGCCTGCTGTCTTGAGAAGGTCTTCGGATTCACCTTTTGCTTTTGCAAACCTTAAAAATCCATCCCACTGATTTAAGGCAAATCCTAAGCGAAATTTTCTGATTACCTCCGGGCTAACTCCTCTTTTATCTAAATATTGACGGGCTAATTTTCCTTTATTCGGATCAGCCAAATTATTCTGAAAATATCCGGCCGCTAACTCATTTATCCGGTACAAACTTTTATTCTTAGACTGTTTTTTTATCCCGCCTTCGTAAGAAAGAGGTATTTCAACGCCTGCCTTTCCGGCCAGAAACCGCACAGTATCCGGAAACTCTAACTTTTCATGTCGCATTACAAAACTAAATACATTACCTCCTAATCCGCAACCAAAGCAATGCCATATCTGCTTGGCGGGATTAACGATAAAAGAAGGAGTTTTTTCATTGTGAAACGGACAGGGTGCTTTGAAATTGCTACCAACGCGTTTCAAAGGGATATAGGCTGAAATTATCTCGATAATATCAGACCTATTTTGAACCTGTTCGACTATTTCTTCGGGGATAAAACCGGCCACAAACTACCTGCTTT
>JAYEPI010000053.1:0-3648 GCA_034723835.1 Candidatus Omnitrophota bacterium
TTTCTTTTAATCTTTTAAGGGCTGAGGCGCGGTTGCGGGCCTGGGAGCGATATTCAGTGGCAATAGCTGTTATTCCGGTTGGAAGATGCCGCATTCTTACTGCGGACTCTGTCTTATTTTTATGCTGTCCTCCCGGACCGCTGGATTTATAATATTCTATCCGGATATCTTTATCTTTTTTCATATCCCCTAATACTTTTTCATCTTGGATTCCCCTGGCCCTTAAGCGGGGGTTGTTTTTCTTCAAATCGTTCGTGTCTTCTTCTTTTGGCCCGGTTTGATAGCTGCTCAAATTTCTCTTGTTGTTCGGGGTTAAGGATCTTTGAGATTTTAACATTACTTTCTTCTCTTATCTGCTTAAGCCGGCTTTTAAACTTATCGCTGGTTTTCTTTGCATCCTGCCTTGATTCTTCTAAGATCGCCTTGACCTCGGCATTTTGCTCTTCAGACAGGTCTATTTGTTGGCTAAGCCGCTTCAGTGCATGGTGTCCTGCTCTGCGCATGGTGTTAGACTTTCTGTCTTTTAACTTCCTGTCCCTCATAGGAGAGCCCTGGATGTGTTTTGCAAGCCGGGATTTCACTATCTGAGGAAAATGTCTGGCGGTATATCTTTTTTCCGCCCCAATGCCAATAGCTACCCCTAACGCCGTACAGGATATCCCTAAGATCACTATATAAATAACTGCCTTTTTCACCTTAACACACCTCCTTTAATTACTACAGCCCATTATTGATCAACCAGCTGGTAAAATCATAGTTTTCGTTCAACATACCGATCTCTTCGTAATTTAAGTCTTCAAATATATAGTTATTAATGTAATTCAGGTCGTTAGTTTTTCCAAACAGCAATACCGTAATTAAAATCGTAATCGCTATTGGAACAGGAATTAACCTTTTGGCCAGGTTTTCTGACCGGCTTACCCATCGCACGGTTAAGGGCGCAGGCTTTGTTTTTAAGCGGTTTTTAAGCCTGGCCCAGAAATCTTCTCTGGCGGGTAATCCTTCTTTTTGCAACATGAGCTTTTTTATCAGAATAAGAGAGTTTAGCTCCTGTTTACAGGCGGCACATTTTTTAAGATGTCCCTCAATCAAGCCGGTGATCCGTTTGTCGGTTAACTCCTTATCCAGATATTTGCCTAGCATCTTTGTTACTTTTCGACAATTCATTTTTTGTCCCCCACAAGCATTTTCTTCAACATTCGCCGCGCCCTGAATAGCCTTGATTCAACAGTTCCTATGCGGCATCCCAAACTTTTAGCAATATCTTTATAACAAAGTTCTTCGATTTCTTTCAATATAATAACGCTGCGGTACTTAAGCGGTAATTGCCCGATAGCCCTTTTTAACAACAGTTGCTTTTCTCTATGGTCTAAGTTATTCAAAAATACCTTGCCGGAGACATCTAGGTCCGGGTTGAAATGTAAAGGAACATACCTTTTTTGTTTTTTTAAATAGTTATAAGTTGTATTTACCGTGATGCGGTATAGCCAGGTTGAAAACTTCGCCTTTTTCTTAAAAAAACGGATATTTTTATATAATTTGACGAATACCTCCTGGGCAATGTCATCTGCATTGTTGGTATTGCCGGATAGCGAATATACGATGTTAATTACTCGATTCTGGTATTTTTTAACCAGCATCTCAAATCCTTTCTCATCTCCAGAATCGAACATTTCGATTAATCTGATATCTTCCATTTTGATTTCCATAGGTTAGACAATGTACCCCCTGACTTTATTCCCTATTTTACACGATTTTTTAGGGTAATGTAAGATGTTTTGTATAATACACAAATATACACAAATTACACACGAATTCCCACGAATTCGTGTGTAATTTGTGTTAATTCGTGTTTTAGGGTATAATAAACCAAAATTTGCTATAGCCTGGGAACTAGTCCTTAGGCTATAGAGTTTGGGAGAAAATTTTGGGAAAGCTGAAAAGTAGAAGAAGATGAATAAGTCTGTTGGGCGCAATCAATCCAGATCAACTTTTGACATATTTGCCCTTTTCTTGCCGGAGATCCGGGAATTATTACAGGGCAAGGATTTTTCTTCCTTAAAGGATTTACTCAAGCAGATACATTCTATGGACTTAGCCGAGGGCTTTAGATATCTTAAGCCGCAGGAAAAAGTTCTGGTATTTAAGCTCCTTACTTTTAAAAAGGCAAGGGAAATATTTGAACATCTTTCATTTAAAGAACAGTCCTATCTGTTAGGTAATTTGGAAAGCGATGAAGTGGCTCAGATTTTAAATGAGATGGCTCCCGACGAACGTACGGAGCTGTTTAATGACCTGCCTCCCCGCCAGATAAAAAAGTTTTTCTCATTAATGAAGGAAGAGGAAGTAAGGGACGTAAGGAAACAGCTTACTTACAAGGAAGGCACGGCCGGTAGTCAGATGACTACCGAGTTTGTAGAGCTCAAAAAAGAGATGACTGCCCGCCGGGCGATTATCCACCTCCAGCAGGGGCTTAAAGCAGGCCAGACCCGGAATATTTATTCAGTATATGTTACCGATGAAATCCATAAGTTAACGGGTGCCGTGACACTACAGACTTTGGTTACGGCCCCGCCGGATATTCTTATCCGCGATATTATAACCAGCACAGACCCGATCAAAGTAGGGGTAAGTATGGATGTAGAAGAAGTAACCAAGATCTTTACCAAATATGACCTGTTGGATATGCCGGTAGTGGATAGCCAAAATCGCTTTGTTGGAGTTATTACAGTGGATGATGTGGTGGATATTATTCACCGGGAGGCTACCGAGGATATTTACGGGATGGGTAAGATTGCCGGGGTAGAGGAGGCAGCCCAGATAAATTATGCCCAGGCCTCGATATTTAGCCTGGTTAAACGAAGGGTAGTTTGGCTTTTTATCCTGCTTTTGATCGGTGCATTTGTTTCCGGAAGATTACTCAAAGGCTATTCTAATATGTTACAGCAACTGATCGTTTTAGCCGCGTTCCTTCCGATGTTAATGGATTCAGCCGGTAATGCCGGGCAACAGTCTTTGTGTTTGATTGTAAGGGGCCTGGCTACCGGAGAGGTGAATGTCAAGGAAATATTTAAGGTGGTTCGTAAGGAAATAGCAGTAGGTTTTTTGATGGGACTTTTAGTGGGAACAATCGGGTATTTTGCTGCTTTTCTGCTCGAAGGATTTAATCCGGCATTAGGTTTAACAGTTGGTATTTCTATGCTTATCGTGGTTACTGTGGCTACTCTGGTAGGAGCGACTCTGCCCCTTGTTTTTAAACGCATGGGATTTGATCCGGCAGTAGCAGCCAGCCCTTTTATTACCACCTTAGTTGATGCTACGACCCTGATAGTGTATTTTGAAACTTCCCGGGCGTTGATGTTTTAATAAGCTGCAAGCTGCAAGTTACAGGCTGTAAGCTTGTTAGAGGGAGGGGGATAGAATGGACAAAGATTGTCTTTTTTGTAAAATAATCAATGGGATAGTAAAGAGCGATATAATCTACAACGATGAACAGGTTGCAGCGTTTAAAGATATTAATCCTCAGGCGCCGGTTCATATTTTAATCATTCCTAAACAACATATCGAAAAAGTATCAGATCTAAACGAAGGAAACAAACTCCTGGTCTCCAACCTGGTTCTGATAGCTAACAGATTAGCCCGGGATAA
>JAYEPI010000054.1:0-13815 GCA_034723835.1 Candidatus Omnitrophota bacterium
CCCGCTTTCTAAAACATTGTTCTCCTCCGACAGCATCAATTGCGCGTTTCCGCCTCCAAACAGCAATTTGAAAAAATCTTTAAACGCGGCTTGCACCTTTTCAAATGATTCTAAAAATAACTTACGGGTAGTCTTATTTATCTTTTGAATAGCCAAATGCAGGGATTGTTTCGCATTTTCCAGGTCCTGTTTCTGGCTGACTAAAAAAGAACACCTGTCCTTCAGTTCCTCGTGCTCTTCTATGGCCACAAGGCTAACCGGCCCAATGACTTCAACCTTGGCTTTTAACTCCAGGATATCTTTCCTCATCTTATCCCAATCAGCAACATCGGTTATTTCTACCTGTTCCTCTTCTAAATTGACTTTATATTCCCGGCTAATCCTGTCTATTAAGCCGCTAAACTTGTAAGAAATCTCGGCCATAGAAAGATTAAAACTATGAATCTTGTTCTTAATCTCATCTATTAAAACCTCTTTTTCGTCAAAAAGGTCTCTTTTAGCGGTTATTTTATCTTTTAAATCCTGATTGCGCGATTTTAAACCAGCTGCTGCTTCTTTTGCTTCAATTCTTTCAACCGACAGTTCCTGGAGAGATTTTTTCAGATTTCCTATCTCAGCCTCAAGCTCTTCCTTTCTGCACCTGCCGGTTTCTATCTGACTTCTTTTTAGTTCAAGGGATTGATTCTGCTCTTTGAAGCTTGTTTTCAACATTTCTAAAGTGTTGATAAAATCCCTTTCCCGTTCGTTAAAAGCAGATAGTTCGGCCTTGAGTTCGGCTGTTTCAATTATAATTATCTCTTTTTCTTTTTCCTTGGAAGCTATAACCTCTTGTGAACTAATCACTAAACTATGAGACTGGCTGTCTTTTTCTTCAATTTCGCCTTCACTGCTTTTTAATCTCTCCTCGGCCTGGCGCAACTGCTCAATTTCAGAATTTATCTCTTCAATCTCTACCTCCAGCACGGATAATTCCCCGGTAAGTTTCTTTTGACCGGCCGTTAGATTATTCCCGTCATTTATAATATTCGCCAGGTTCAATTCCTCGTTATGCAATGATTTTCTGACTGCGCTATCTATTTTCTGAAGCTCATTACGACGGATATTTCTTTGCTCAAGTTCCTGTAAGTCCCAGGCAATAGCGCTGTTTAAACTATCAATTTCTTCGCTAAGCCTATCGCACTGCGCCTGACGGGAAATCATACCCTCTGCCTGCTCCTGGCCTGTTGAGCCGGCAATTATTTCTTTACCCTCAATGATTAATTCTCCGTCCAGGGTAACCAGCTTATACCCCTTAAAAACAGAGTTATTACTTAAATGCAGGGCCTGCTGGAATGTTTTCACAATCAGGGTATTTTTTAATAAATAAGACATAACAGCGTCCAATGACGGCTCTGTGCTGATAAAATCCATTGCCTTTCCGAATGAACCTTCGATATTATCTTTCTCTTTTACTGCATCTGGAGTCTCGACAATCAATAAGTTTTTCACTAAGAAAGCTGCCCGGCCGAGATTTTCTTTTTTCAGATATGAAGCGGCCTTTTCAACATCAGTTAGTGAATTAACAAGGATACTCTGCAGATAATTTCCTAATGCTGCCTCTATAGCCAGCTGATAACCTTTTTTAACCGTAATTAAGCCGCCGATAACCCCGATTATTCCGCTTAATTCGGGAATGTCTCTATTCTTAGCGAGCAGTATAGATTTACTGCCGCGTTGAAAACCTTCGTATCTTGTTTTTAAATCCTCTAAAATCTCCTTTTTTGACACCTTTAAAGCAAGTTGGTTTTTTTTACTGTTCAACTCATCATTCAGCGATATAGTTTCCTGCTCAAGCAACTGCAACCGGCTGAAATCTGCCTCTTGTTTTTCACGCAGATTCTCTACTGCTGCCTGGTAATTTTGTTCATTTGCAGAGATTCCGGATAATCGTTCCTCTAAAGAATTCTTTTCCTTGCGCACATTAACCTGCTCTAATTTTAACCTCCTTTCTCTGGCTTCCGCATTTTGTAAATTAACGCTAACCTTGGCCAATTCATTTCTTGATTTCGCCAGAGAGGATGCCACGTCTATCAACTGGTTTCTGGACCGGGTAATATTTTCCTGATTAAGCTTAAGCTGTTTGTTTATGCCGGCCAGAGTGCTTTCCTTTTTTGAAAACAGTTCCTGGCGGGCGAGCATTTTATCCCTAAATTCCTTTATTTCTTTATCCTGCCGGCTGATCCGCTCATTTAAACCGTCTATCTTCTTGATAACAGCTTCTATCTCCCGGTTCAACAAACCTTCCTGCTGGTCTATTTCGGCAGATCTTTCTTTATTTATGGCTATTTGATGCTGGTTTTTATCAATAGTGCTGTCAATAATTATTGACCTTTCTTGAAATCCTGAAAGTTCCGCTGTTGCATCCTCCAGCTGCTTTTCCAATTCGGCTAACTCATTACGTATAACATCCACCTGCTTTGCCGCCGAATCTCTTTGCCCGGTCTGCAGAGAAATTTCTTTTTCCGATACAACCTTGCGGTCTTTGATCTGATGGTATTCATAAGCAGCCAGCTTTAACTCCAATTTCTTCAATGCTTCAAATAGCCCCTGATAACGCTGGGCTTTTTTAGCCTGGCGTTCGATAGAGCCTATCTGGCGCTTAACCTCCGATATAATGTCATCTATCCGCTGGAGATTCGACTCTGTCTGTTCTAATTTTCGTAACGCCTCTTTCTTTTTAGACTTGAATTTAGTTATCCCGGCCGCTTCATCAAAAACAAACCTTCTTTCTTCCGGCTTAGAACTGATAATTAAGTCAATCTTTCCCTGGGCCATCATTGAATAGGCATTAGTGCCAATACCTGTGCCCATAAACAACTCGGTTATATCTTTCAGCCGGCAGGGAGTTTTGTTGATAAGATAAAGGCTTTCTCCTGAACGAAATACCCGCCGGCTAATGGTAACCTCTTCATAATCTACCGGAAGAAGCTTGGAAGAATTAGACAGGGTGAGGGAAACCTCGGCCAGCCCCACCGAAGACCTGGAATCAGTTCCGTTAAATATAACATCCTGCATCTCCAAGCCTCTCAACTCTCTGGGCCGTTGTTCTCCGAGAACCCATTTAATAGCATCTGCTATATTGCTTTTCCCGCATCCGTTCGGGCCGACAATAGCGGTCACCCCGGGCTCAAAATTGAGGACCGTCCTATTGGCAAATGATTTAAATCCGAATAGTTCTAATTTTTTGAAATGCATGTTGACTCCCCAACTGTAAACTGTAAACTGTAAACTGTAAACCAAGCATTTAGTTAAACACCTCTTTAAATCTTTTAATAAGTAATGGCACGACTTCGAAAAGATCTCCGACAATACCATAGGTAGCTACCTTGAATATCGGCGCGTGAGGATCTTTATTAACAGCTATAATTATATCAGATGATTGCATTCCAATCAAATGCTGAATTGCGCCGGAGATACCACAGGCAATATATATCTTCGGGCAAACCGTTTTGCCTGTCTGGCCGACTTGATGTGAATAGTTAATCCAGCCGCTATCCACTGCTGCCCGGGATGCACCAACTGCTCCACCCAAGTTAAGGGCTAACTCCTCCAGCAGGCAAAAATTCTCCGGCCCTCTCAGGCCCCGGCCTCCGGAAACAATAATGTCTGCCTCGGTGAGGTTAACTGTTTTTTCAACTTCCTTGATTTGCCCTAAAAGTTCTGTTTTTGACTTTAAAAAACTTTCCCCGGGATTAACCTCTATTATTTCACCGCTAAGGCCTTTATTTACCACAGCCTCTTTCATAACCTTATGGCGCACCGTCGCCATTTGGGGTCTGTTATGGGGAGTAATTATAACCGCCATGATATTTCCGCCGAAAGCAGGCCGGGTTTGAAGAAGAAGTTCTTTTTCCTTATCAACGTCTAAACCTGTGCAGTCCGCTGTCAGGCCGGTCTGGAGTTTAACCGCTACCCGGGGAATTAACGAACGCCCGATAGAAGTAGCTCCGGCTAACATTATAGCCGGTTTATATTTTCTAATCAGATCGGTCAATACCTCAGTGTAAGGGTCAGGCCGGTATTCTTTCAAGCGGGGAGAAGAAACCAGATAAACCTTATCAGCCCCCCGCCAGATAAGTTCGTTGGCTTTATCTTGCAGGTTATCTCCCAATAAAACACCCGAAAGTCCGGTATTCAGTTTATCGGCCAATTTTTTTCCTTCGCCTAACAATTCATAGGCAATAGATTGTAACACCCCGCCTTTTTGTTCGCAAAATACCCATACACCGCTGTAACCTTCAACCTTTGTTTTTGGCCTTTCCGGCCCCTGCAGTAAAATTGCCCCGAACTTGCAGGCCCTTACACATTCACCGCAATAAGTGCAGTTCTCTTTAATTACCGGCAATCTATCAATAAGTTCAATGGCGCTATATGGACAGACCCTTACGCAAAGTCCGCAGCCGGTACATTTTTCTTTGATTATTTTTATACCCATAAATAGCGTTTTTCTGGATCCTGCGGTCAAGCCGCAGGATGACAAATAGAAATGTCTTTCTTCACAGCCTCAACCAGCTTATCCACGGCCTCGTGAAAATCGCCGGTAAAAATTTCTCCGCCTTTTCGCGGTGAAGGAGTAAAAATCTTGATTACCTGGGTAGGAGAACCGTTAAGGCCGAGTCTGGCGGGGCTAAGATCCAAATCTTTAATCGACCACTTAGTTATCTCTGCTTTCTTAGCCCGAAGCATCCCCTTTAAAGATGAAATCCGGGGTTCATTGATCTCTTTGACCACGGTCAATAAACAGGGTAAGGGCGCTTTAATGATCTCAAACCCCTGTTCCGTCATCCGTTGAGCGCGAATAAAGTCTTTAGTAATCTTCTCTATCTTTTTGACATAAGTTATCTGGGGAATATTAAGATGAACCGAAATACCCGGGCCTACCTGGGCAGTATCTCCGTCCGAGGCTTGTTTGCCGCAGATAATCAGGCTGAAATCACCCAATTTCCTGATAGCTTGCGCCAGGGTATAACTGGTTGCCAGGGTATCTGCGCCGGCAAACGCCCTATCTGATAAAAGAACCGCCCTATCAGCACCCAAACCAACAGCTTCCCGCAAAGCAGATTCTGCCTGAGAAGGCCCCATGCTTATAACAATTACCTCTGCGCCCATGTGTTCTTTTATCCGCAAGGCCTCTTCAATGGCATACATATCAAAAGGGTTAATAATGCTCTGAACACCCTCCCGGATAAGGGTATTTGTTTCAGGGTCTATCCTTACATCAATTGTCTCGGGGACTTGTTTAATACAAATAATTATCTTCATATTATTATGAAATATGCTCCGAAATTCTTTCAGAATTTCGTCGCGAAATAGATAGAAATTTATTGAAATTTGTTGTCTAATTTAACAATCTATTTCTATTTATTTCTATATATTTTTATGCATTTCTATTATTTTCTACCCTTACTTTCTTTAAGTAGATTTAAAGCAATGATGTTTCTCTGAATCTGGTTAGTTCCTTCGTAAATCTGGGTAATCTTGGCATCACGCATATATTTTTCTATCGGGTAATCTTTCATATAACCGTAACCGCCAAATATCTGGACACAATCAGTGGTAACCTTCATTGCCACATCGGAGGCAAATAGTTTTGCCATAGCTGAATCTTTAGCAATCTTTTTTACGCCTGCGTCTATCTCCCGGGCAACAGCATAAGTCAATGCCCTGGCTGCCTCGATCTGCGTAGCCATATCGGCCAGCATAAACTGAATACCCTGAAAAGAACTAATTGATTTGCCAAACTGTTTTCTTTCCCGGGCATATCCAACAGCCAAATCCAACGCTCCCTGAGCAATCCCTACTGCCTGGGCAGCTATGCCCGGCCGGGATTTATCAAAAGTCTGAAGCGCAATTATAAAGCCCATTCCTTCTTTACCAAGCAGGTTCTGCCGGCTGACCCTGCAGTCCGTAAAAGACAACTCCCGGGTAGTAGAAGCCCGGATCCCTAATTTTTTCTCCTTTTTCCCGAATTCAAAACCCGGTGTGCCTTTTTCCACTATCAGGGCACTGGTACCGCGCGCTCCTTTATTTTTATCAGTCACTACAAAGACTACGTAGGTTTCTGCTTCTCCCCCGTTAGTTATCCACTGTTTCGTTCCGTTTATTATATAATCGCCGCCTTCTTTTTTAGCCGTAGTTTTAATAGCGCCGGCATCCGAACCGGCTTCTGATTCAGTTAATGCAAACGCGGCTAATTTTTTTCCGCTTGCCAGCTCAGGCAAAAACCTTTTTTTCTGTTCATCTGTCCCGAATAAACCAATAGGATAGGCGCCTAAGCCACTGCCGGCATAACAAACCGCTACTCCCCCGCAGGCCCTTGATAACTCTTCGGTAGCTATGGCAAATTCAAACGTTCCTCCGCCCATGCCTTCATATTTTTCCTCAATAAATATCCTGAATAAATCACTCTGGGCCAAGGTTTTCATTACCTCCCAGGGAAACTCTTCTTTTTCATCAAGCTCGGCAGCTATTGGTTTTATTTTCTCTTCAGCAATTTTTCGGCAGAGATCTTTGATCATTTTCTGCTCGTCAGTTAAAAAATATTCCATCCCACTCCCCTTTCTATTAAATTACATAATCCTGTTATACGCATTATACACAGATTAGCACAGATTACGTGATTATTTCATCTGTGCTCATCTGTGATTTTTTCATCTGTGCTAATCTGTGTTTTTTCAAGGTTTGACTGCAAACGCTCTATTATTATTTTAATATTTTTATTTTTAAGCAACTCCACAACATCGAGTTGTTCTTTTAGTTCCCCTAATGCCTCTGAATCATAGATGACTTCGGCAATAACAGTTATATTCTGCAAAAGGGCAAACTTATCTGAAGGAATAAACTTCTGGATAACCGTACAGGTCACTGAGCTCTCAACCGTCTTTTTAAAATTGCGCTCGAAAGTATTACCCAGTGGAAGTATCTCAATTAATACGTAAAGAACCGTTATGATAACTATCGCGCGGATAAGGCCCAACAATAGGCCTCCGAACTGATTGAAAATAGAAAAACGCGACTCTTTTTGAGCCCATGCCCGGCGCAAACCAAACAAAAAATATCTAACAATTATCAAAAACAATAACGTGAAAATAAAAATAACCAGGCTAAAAAGAATATTTCCGGCCTGACGATAATAAAACCAGGATATGCCCAGGCTTAATCCCAGGATTAAAAAATCAAGCAGAAATCCCGAAAGCCCCCTGCGAAAACCCACAAGAACATTGTATAAAACTACCATAAAAATAATACCATCTACTACTAAACTTAAAGGTTCCATTTTTATAACCCTCCTTGCTTTTCGCTGAAAACAATAGCATGGTATATCTCGACTCTGATATCTTTATAATTTGTTCTCCAATAATCAAAAGGAATACCTTGTTTATTGCAGAGATGCGATAAAAATATTTCCTTGTCCGGAATCTGCTGCCAAACTTGGGGCAGATACGTTGAAGACCCGTAACGGCTATAAATGATCACACCATCTTCTTTTGGCTGCAATTTTGAAAGCAAATCCTGGGGCGAATCAAATTTTAATTCTTCCGGCAAAGTAAGAACGCTTATTTCAATTCCGATATCCTTAAGCTCATCATAAGTTACCGGAGAAAAACGAGGATCTTTTGTGGCAGCAGCTATGGCCCGGTTGATAACATTTTCATACAGCGGAGCTTTGGCCTCAAATAATCCAATGCACCCCCTTAACTTATGCCCTCTCTCAGTCAAGGTAACAAAACAAGCTCTTTTCTCCTTTAGGATTTCCGGTAAAGAACCTGCCTGCACTTCGGGAACAATGCCGTTTTTCAAATAAGAACCGAGTGCCCGTCTTGCCAAATTTAGTAAATATTGTTTTTCCTTGAGCGTATATTTTTCATCCATTGCCGGCAAACTTAAACATATTGACAAAAATAAAATTGTAACTATAACTGTATAAAGAAATACTCCCTGTTTCATATTATATACACAGATGGGCATAGATTAAAGATAAACACTAAATCCGAAGTACTAAATTCTAAACCACAATATACAATACACAAATTACAAACAATATACAATACCAAAACCACAATGACCAAAACTTTTGTGATTTATAATCTGTGCTCATCTGTGATTATTTTATCTGTGCTAAGCTGTGACTATTTAAGTGTAACAGTGACGATGACCGGTTTTTCAGGATCGAAATATATATTAGCCACTCTGATAATATCTTCCGGGGTCACTTCTCTGATTTTTTCGGTATAGTGTTTATATTTATTATAACCTAATCCGTATAATTCGTCGAGCACTGAATAAAACGCCAGCGCAGCATTGGTTTGAAGGTTGATATTCCAACGTCCGGCCAGCGCATTTTTAGCGCGGTTGATTTCGCTGGAATTTACCGGTTCAGTCCTCAACAATTCTATCTGGCTGATCAAAAGGTCCTTTACTCTATCTATTTCTCCCGGCAAACTTTCTGAATAAAAAATATAATAACCCGGGTCTAATCCCATTACATGGTAAGAACCAACCGAATAACTAAGGCCCAGATTTTCCCTGACTACCTTAAACAACCTTCCGTCCTGGCCGGACAACAAGGCAGTAATAATATCAAAGACGTATTTATCGTTATCGGTTAAAGGTATAGAATGAAAGCCAATTAGTATAATCGCCTCTGATTTATCCATATATTTTTCAATCTCTGTCCTTTCTGTCTGCATCTGTTCGGCGGAAGTAGTAATTTTCGGCACTGGCTTTGAATTTAAACCCTTAGATTTTCGAATCAACATACGCCGGGTTTGCCCGGGGTCAATATCTCCAAATATCGCAATAACCATATTGTCGGTAGTAACATACCGTTTGTAAAATTTCAATAAGTCCTTTCGCGCGATATTGGATATTGACTGTTTGGTACCGGTAGGTTCAAACCTGTAGGGATGGGATGTAAACAATGCGGCTTTAAGCGCTTGCCCGGCCATATAAAAATTATCTTCCTCATTTCTTTTTATCCGGGCTATTATATCTGTTCTTACCTCTTCTATCGCAGTTTGAGAAAATGTCGAATTGGCAAGAATATCCATCAAAATATCCATCCCGGCCTCTAAATCATCCTTTAAAAGGTCAAGCGAAATTCCCAGGCTGTTGTTCGCGCTGTAAGAGGATAAACTTGCGCCCATCGAAGCCGTCTCTTCGAATATCTTTTCAGCCGGCCTTTTTTTTGTGCCCTTCAGGAGCATCTTAGCGGTAAAAAAAGATATCCCATTGGTATCTTCATCTTCAAGCCTTACCCCGCCCTTCATCACAACTCTTATTGAAACAACCGGAAGAGCGTGATTTTCTTTCAATAAAACCGTCAGGCCGTTCCTAAGAATTATTTCTTCGATCGGTAAGTCCGTTGTCTTTTTCTTGTTGTCTGTTTTTTGCGGGCTTCCCCGGTGAGGAACAAGCATCACCCGGGTCAGGTTATCCGGCTTAAAATATTTGAGGGCTGTTCGCTTAATATCGTCGATAGTAACCGAATTTATTCCCTCAATATACCTTTTTGAAAAATTAAAATCCCCGGTCAGGGCTTCACTAATGGCCAGCTGCCCTGCCTGGCCTTCTACGGTTTGCAAGCCAAAAATATAATCAGCCAAAACCATATTTCTGGCTTTGCTGAGCTCTTTATCGGTTATATCGCCTTTTTTAATTCTGTCTAATTCCCGTTCAATGGCTAATTCTGCCTTCGGAATATCCTTGGCCTCAAGCAAGGCATTTATCCCGAATATACCCGGATCCCGGGGGGTATAACTAAAAGCGCTTATTGAGTGCACCAATCTATCCTTTTCTTTTAAGCTGGTATATAACCTTGAACTTTTGCCTTTTCCTAAAATAATAGCCGCAACATCCATAGGATAAAGATCAGGTGAATTGATATCCGGGCCGTGAAAACCAATAAGCAAATGTGTTAAATTTACACTTCTATCCTGGATAAGTTCTCTTTTACTTACCTGGACAGGTTCACGAACAATCTGGTAAGGTAAAATGCCGCCGCGGGGCAAGTGCCTGAATGCCTTCTTTACTTTTAAAAGGGCCTGGCTGGTTTGCACATCGCCGGCAATTGACAAAATGATATTATTAGAAACATACATTTGCCGATAATATTTTAAAATATCGTCCCGGGTTAGCTTAATAAACAGTTCTTCATATCCGATTACCGGTAACCGGTAGGGATGTTTTTTAAAGGCAGTAGACCAAAAAAGTTTTGAAAGAAAACGATCGGGGTCGTCATTATTCCTTCTCAACTCGCTCAAAATCACATTTCTCTCTTTTTCCATTTCCTGCGGGTCAAAAGAGGCATTTGATAATGCATCGCTTAAAATATCCAGCGCCCCATCCAGATGTTCGGCAGGCAGGACTATTTCGTACCGGGTATAGTCAAAGCTTGTATAAGCGTTTATCTGCCCTCCTTTATTTTTAATTTCGCGGGCTATCTCACCCACCCCCCTTTTGACAGTCCCCTTAAACAACAAATGTTCTATAAAATGAGAAATGCCTGAACCGCTAAAACTACCTTCGGTGCTGCTGCCCGCCCTCACAACACACACCAGCGATACGATAGGACGGGTAGAGACTTCTTTAATAATAACAGTTAATCCATTATCTAAGATATAACGGGAGGTTTGATTAGTTTGAGAAAATGCCGGGTAAGCTGAAAATACGGCCAGGGTGATTAGAAAAACTATTAATAAAAGCCTGTTATGAGTTAAATTTTTTAGCAACCAAAACCGCATTGTGCCCCCCAAAACCAAAAGAATTTGACACGGCCAGCTTAACTTCGGTTTCTCTTGCCGTATTTGGAACATAGTCGAGGTCGCAATCCGGGTCCGGGGTTTCGTAATTTATGGTCGGGGCAATAATATTATTCTCGATTGACAAACAACAAGCTATAAACTCTACCGCACCCGCTGCCCCCAACAAATGGCCGGTCATTGATTTAGTGGAACTAACCGGAACCTTTCGGGCAAAGTTACCGAAAGCCTTTTTTATTGCCAGGGTTTCTACTTTATCATTAAGAAACGTGGAGGTTCCGTGGGCATTAATATAAGAAACATCTTCCGGTTTAATCTTTGCGTCCCGCATTGCCTCAGTTATTGCCCGGGCTCCTCCTTCACCTGTCGGTTCAGGAGCAGTTATATGATAGGCATCACAGCTCATCCCATAGCCGATAAGTTCCGCATAAATATGGGCATTACGCCTTTTAGCATGTTCAAAACCTTCCAATATCACCATACCCGCGCCTTCAGCTATTATAAACCCGTCACGGTCTTTATCAAAAGGACGGCTTGCTTTTTCCGGTTGGTCATTTCTTGTGGATAAGGCCTTCATTGCGCAAAAAGCACCCAGGCCGATAGTAGTAATACAACTCTCAGTGCCTCCGGCGATCATTATTTCGGCATCCCCGCGCTGAACAATCCTGAAAGCATTGCCAATAGCATGGGTTCCCGAGGCACAGGCAGTAACCGTGCAAAAATTCGGGCCCTTAACCCCAAAAGAAATGGCTATCTGGCCGGAGGCCATGTTAACAATCAACATTGGAATAGTAAAAGGCGATATCTTAGAAGGCCCTTTTGCCAAAAATACGTTGTGCTGTTTTTCAATAATATATAAAGAACCTATACCCGAGCCGGCTAATACCCCTATCCTGTAAGGATCTTCCTTAGCCATGTCAATAAAGGAATCCTTCACCGCCATCTTGGCAGCCGAGACAGCAAACTGGGTAAACTTAGCCATTCTCTTTGTCTCTTTGGGAGAAATATATTTGGCAGGGTCGAAATCTTTAATTTCGCCGGCTATTTTAGAATTGTATGGGGAGGGATCTAATTGAGTAATGCGGTTAATCCCGTTTTTTCCACTGCAAATTCCAGCCCAAAATCCCTGTTTGTCATTTCCAACAGGTGAGATTATACCCACGCCTGTGACAACCACTCTTTGTTCGGGCATAATAATTACTTATTTATTTTTTCTTCTATATATTTAATAGCCTGCCCGACCGTAGTTATCTTCTCAGCGTCTTCATCGGGTATCTCAACCCCAAATTCCTCTTCTAAGGCCATAACTAACTCAACCGTATCCAGAGAATCCGCGCCTAAGTCGTCAATAAAAGAAGAACCCGGGTTAACTTCTTCTGATTTAACACCCAACTGTTCAACAATAATTGATTTTACCTTTTCCTCAACAGCCATTATATTCTCCTTTCTTTAATGAACACGTAATCTACATTACCATTCCGCCGTCTACCTGAATCACCTGACCAGTCAGATAAACCGAATCCTCGCTGACCAGAAACAGCGCCAGGTTAGCCACATCGCAGGTATTTCCAAATCTGGCTAATGGTATTTGGGCAAGCATTCGTTCCCTGGCATCCCCGGACAATTTTGCGGTCATTTCCGTTTCAATAAAGCCCGGGGCTATGGCATTCACATTAATTCCCCGCCTACCCAGTTCTCTGGCTATTGATTTCGTAAGACCAATGACACCTGCTTTGGATGCCGCATAATTTGCCTGGCCGGCATTGCCGATAATGCCAATAATAGAAGCGATATTAATGATTTTACCACTTTTTTGCTTTATCATTAACCGGGAAATTGCCTTGCTGCAGTTAAAGGCGCCTTTCAGATTAACGGCTATTACCTTATCCCAGTCAGATTCCGACATCCGCAAGAGTAAATTGTCCCTGGTGACGCCGGCATTGTTGATTAGTATATCAATCTTTCCAAATTTGTCAAGCGCTTTTTTGGCCATATGTTCCACTTCCGAAAGCACAGAAACATCACAGGTTATTCCGAGAGATTTCTTCCCGAAAGATTCTATTTTGGCAGCTGTTTTATTTATATCTTCGATATTTAAATCACAAATCACAATCTCTGCCCCAGCCTTGGCAAACTTGCAGGCAATCTCCCGGCCTATACCCCGGCCTCCGCCGGTAATCAACGCCACTTTTCCGTCTAATAACATCTCATTTTCCTCCCGATTGTTAATTTTTCCTCCCCGGATAGGCGGAACATTCTTGTCCCGCTTCAAATGCGAGGTTGGAAAACCCCGCCTATCCGGCGAGTTTAACAATTTAACAATTTATCAAGGTCCGCAGTCTTTTCGATGCTATATACTGTTAAGTCTTGGTCAATACGCCGCAAGATTCCCTTTAGAACCTTACCCGGGCCAATTTCAACAAAGTCCTTAATGCCTTTAGAAATCATTAATCGAATAGAGTCTTCCCATAAGGTTTTATGATTTAACTGCTTTACTAAATTCGATTTTATATCCTCGGATGTTTCCTCACAGGATGCAGTAACATTAGCCACTACAGGGACTAACGGCTTTTTAATCTCGATCTTAGTCAACTCTTCTTCCAGGAGCACAGCCGCCTCATCCATTAAGCGCGAATGATAAGGCCCTTCTATCTTTAAAACTACTGCCTTTTTTGCCCCTTTTTCCCGGGCTAATCTTTCGGCATGTTCTATCTGGGAATTAGTGCCGGAAACAACAATTTGCGCAGGAGAATTTAAATTAGCGATCTGCGCTCCGCTTAATCCGGATATCTCAGCAACCTCTTGCCGGGATAATCCAATAATAGCCAGCATTTTCCCCGGATTCTTTAAAGAGGCTTCTTTCATAAACCGGGCCCTTTTACTTACTAACTTCAGGCTATTATCAATAGAAAGACTGCCGGCAGAAACCAGGGCAGAATATTCACCCAAGCTTAATCCGGCTGTAAAAACCGGGGTTACGGCGGGATTTTGAAATTTGAAAGCCATTTGAGCAGCT